>NZ_JAVKGT010000012.1:0-79840 GCF_031432335.1 Nesterenkonia flava
GCCGATTGGATCAAACTCTACGGCTGACCCGGACCTGTTTCGCGGGGACTTTTACATGAGGCACGGGGGATCACTTCCCGGGGACTTGACCGTGAGGCATCACGAGTCTTCCGCGCCTAGGATGGGGACATGGCCACACTGCACCGTCCAGACCTGGCAATCATCGGCTCGGGATCAGGAAACTCCCTGATCACACCCTTCTGGGATGACAAGAAGGTGGTGCTCGCGGACAAAGGCATCGACACCACCGGCGCTTTCGGGGGCACCTGCCTGAATGTGGGATGCATCCCCACCAAGATGTACGTTCGTCCATCGGCTCTGGCCCGCGCTCCGGAAGAGGCGGCAAAGGTCGGGGTGACGCTGTCCCGCCCCAGTGCCGACTGGCCCGTCATCCGCGACCGCATCTTCGCTCGCATCGACGCCATCTCCGAAGGCGGACGCGAGTATCGCGAGGAACTGGACAACGTGGAGCTGATCAGCGAGAAGGTCACTCTCACGGGTCATCATTCTTTCCGCAGCGATTCCGGCACCGACGTGAAGGCCCGTCAGCTGGTGATCGCCGCCGGCTCCCGTCCTGTGCTTCCGGAGGTTCCGGGCATCGATCTGCCGCAGGTCCACACCTCAGAGTCCATCATGCGCCTGGAGGACCTCCCGAAGAAGGTTCTCATCGTCGGCGGAGGGTACATCGCCTGCGAGTTCGCCGGGATCTTCTCGGGCCTCGGCAGCGAGGTCGTCCAGATCAACCGCAGCATCGGGCTGATGACCCAGCTCGATGACGAGATCGCCGCGGCCTACTCCGCCGAGGCGGAGAAGAACTGGAGCGTCCTGTACCAGCGGACTCTGGTAGCCGTGGAGGAGACGGGCGACGACGGCGCACCCGTTGCTGCTCACCTGGTCACCTCCGACGGGCGCACGGAAACCTACGAGGTCGACGTCGTCCTGGTGGCGATCGGTCGCCGGCCCAACAGCGACCTGGTGGGAGCCGAAGAAGCGGGAATCGACCTGCACCCCGACGGCCGGATTGTGGTCGACGAGTACCAGCGCGTCTACGCCCAGGGGGAGCCGGTGGAAGGGCTCTATGCGCTCGGGGACATCTGCTCGGCGGCCATGCTCAAACACGTGGCCAACCACGAGGCGCGAGTGGTCGCCCACAATCTGGAGAACCCGGATGATCTGCGCAAAGCGCGTGTGGCGGCGGTGCCCTCGGCGATCTTCTCCTATCCCGAGATCGCCCAGGTCGGCCTGACCGAGGCGCAGGCCGCCGAGCGCATCGGCGCGGAGAACCTCACCACGAAGACTCAGAAGTACGGCGACACCGCCTACGGCTGGGCTATGGAGGACACCTACGGGATATTCAAGGTCATCGCTGATCGCCGCACCGGCAAACTGCTCGGCGCCCACGCCATGGGGTACCAGTCCTCGAACCTGATTCAGCCTGTAGTCCACGCCATGAGCTTCGGCCAAGACGCTTACACCGTGGCCCGGGGGCAGTACTGGATCCACCCGGCACTGATGGAGGTCGTCGAGAACGCCCTGCTGGGACTTGAGGTCCCGGTGCCGGAGGACGCACCGCTCTGAGCTCAAGACCCGGCTGAGGAATGACCACGACCCCCGGGCGGTTGGCACCACCGGAACCCTATTCCACCTGACTCTCGCTTGAAGGAGCATTCATGGCTGAGCGCGTTGATTTCTGGTTCGATCCCCTGTGCCCGTTTGCCTGGGCGACGTCCCGTTGGATCCTCGAGGTCGAGAAGGTTCGCGACGTCGAAGTCCACTGGAACGTCATGAGCCTCGGTGTGCTCAATGAGGCCAAGAACCCCTCCCCGGCGGAGGATGAGGAGCAGCTGGCCCGCTGGACGCCGTCGCGTGCTGCCATTGCTGTGGAGATTGCCTACGGCCCGGAGAAGGTGGGCGAGTTCTATACGGCTGCCGGCACGGAGATCCACAACAACGGCAACAAGGACTACATCGCGGCAACGGCCAAGGCGCTGGAGTCCATCGGGGCCGATGCTTCCCTGCTGGAGGACGCCAAGACCGATAAGAACGACGAGCGCCTGCGCGCCTCCCACGAAGAGGGCATCACCAAGGTGGGTCAGGACGTGGGAACCCCCATCGTGGCCTTCGCGGGCACCGCGTTCTTCGGCCCCGTCATCACCCGCATCCCCAAGGGTGAGGACGCCGGACGCATGTTCGACGCCTCGGTGGCGCTGGCGGAGTTCCCGTACTTCTTCGAGCTCAAACGCTCCCGCACCGAGTTCCCGCAGTTCGACTGAGTCAGCCTACGCCGGGCCTAGGCCCGGCCGGCTAAGAAATGTCGGATATGCGGCGCCTGAACTGGCCTAAGACCAGAAAAGGCACCGCATATCCGACATTTTTGTCTCAGGACTTGCGGATCACCTTGTGCTGGGCCGCCTGGGCCACAGGCCGGACCACAATCTGATCCATATTGATGTGGTGCGGCAGGGTGACCGCTGAGGTGATGACTTCAGCGATGTCTTCAGCGACCAGGGGCTTCTCCACTCCGGCATAGACCTTCTCCGCCGCAGCCGCATCCCCGCGCAGCCGCTTGGCCGAGAACTCCTCGGTATGCACCATTCCGGGGAGCACCTCAATGACACGGACATTGTGCTCGGCCTCCTCCAGCCGCAGCGCACCGGTCAGAGCATGCTCACCGAACTTCGCGGCGTTGTACCCGGCGCCACCTTCGTAGGCGACCAGCCCCGCAGTTGAGGTCACGTTCAGAATGGTGCCTTCACCGTGAGCGCGCAGCATGGGCAGGAACGCCTGGATCATATTCAGCGTGCCCAGGACGTTGACCTCAAACATCCACCGCCAGTCCTCGAGGCGGCCTTCGGCCACGGGATCGATCCCCAAGGCGCCGCCGGCGTTATTGATCAGCGTGTCGATGCCGCCCTGTGCCTGAACCTGCTCCAACGCCTGATCGACCTGCTCCCGGTCGGTGATGTCACAGGCCAGAGGAATGATGCCCTCCTGCTCGGCCAGATGCTCGAGCTTCTCAGCGCGGCGGGCCACGGCAAAGACCTGCCAGCCTTCGGTGGTGAGGCGGTGCGCCGTTGCGGCACCGATTCCGGAGGAGGCGCCGGTGACCAGCGCCCTGCGGGGGCTCGATTGCTTCATCATGGTCCAAGGGTAGTGGGGCACACGGGGGAGGGGTCGACGTCGTACGTTCTATGACGCAGCCCACCCCGAGCTGACGTGAAAGAATGGCGCCCATGGCCGAGACACTCAAGGACACAGACACGTCCGTACAGACCCCCAAGACCCCGGAAGTCCCCGAGAAGCCCGCCCTGGAGGGGCTGGAGGAGAAGCTAAACTCCGCGTGGGCTCAGGAGAAGATCTACCACTTCAACCCGGAGACCACTCGCGAGCAGGTCTACTCCATCGACACCCCGCCGCCGACCGCGTCCGGCTCCCTGCACGTCGGGCACATGTTCTCCTACACCCAGACCGACGTGATGGCCCGCTTCAAGCGCATGTGCGGCTACAACGTCTTCTACCCGCTTGGCTGGGATGACAACGGCCTGCCCACCGAGCGTCGTGTGCAGAACTACTACGGCGTGCGGTGCGATCCCAGCCAGCCGTACGACCCCAACTACCAGCCGCCGGAGAAGCCCGCGAAGAACCAGCGCGACTGGGACGCCATCAGCCGTCAGAACTTCATTGAACTGTGCGAGAAGCTCACGGTGGAGGACGAGAAGATCTTTGAGGATCTCTTCACCCGGCTGGGCCTCTCCGTGGACTGGCGCCAGACCTACCGCACCATCGACGACGACTCCCGTGCGGCCTCTCAGCGCGCCTTCCTGCGGGACGTGAACTCCGGCAACGCCTACACCTCCGAAGCGCCGACCCTGTGGGACATCACCTTCCGCACCGCGGTGGCCCAGGCTGAGCTGGAGGCTAAGGAACGCCCCGGGGCCTACCACCGCTACCCCTTCACGACCGCCGAGGGGAAGAAAGTCTTCATCGAGACCACCCGCCCCGAGCTGCTGCCCTCCTGCGTCGCGCTGGTGGCTCACCCCGACGACGAGCGCTACCAGCCGCTCTTCGGTAAGACCGTCACCTCCCCGCTCTTCGGAGTGGAGGTCGAGGTGAAGGCACACCGCCTGGCAGACCCGGAGAAGGGTTCGGGCATCGCCATGATCTGTACCTTCGGCGACATGACCGACGTCACCTGGTGGCGCGAGCTGCAGCTGCCCACCCGGGCGCTCATCGGCCGTGACGGTCGCTTCGCGCGTGAGACCCCCGAGTGGATCACCACCGAGGAAGGCCGCGCCAACTACGAGCAGCTCGCCGGTAAGACCGTCCACTCCGCCAAGGAAGCCGTGGTCGAGCTGCTGCGTGAGCAGGGCATCCTCGACGGCGAGCCCAAACCCATCACCCATGCCGTCCACTTCTACGAGAAGGGCGACAAGCCCCTGGAGGTCGTCACTTCCCGCCAGTGGTACATCCGCAACGGCGGACGCGACGCGGACCGGCGCGAGGAGCTGCTGGCCCGCGGCAAGGAGATCGACTGGCACCCGGGTTTCATGCGCTCTCGCTATGAGAACTGGGTCGAGGGCCTCAACGGCGACTGGCTGATCTCCCGCCAGCGTTTCTTCGGCGTGCCGATCCCGGTCTGGTACCGCCTGGACGAGGACGGCAACCCCGACTACGAGAACCCGATTCTGCCCGCTGAGGATCAGCTCCCCGTGGACCCGGCCGCCCAGCCCGCCCCCGGGTTCGAGGAGTCCCTGCGTGGAGTCCCCGGCGGATTCGTGGGTGAGGAGGACGTGCTCGATACCTGGGCGACGTCTTCACTGACCCCGCAGATCGCCGGTCAGTGGGAGCGCAACAACGAGCTCTTCACCACCGTGTTCCCCTACGACCTGCGCCCGCAGGGCCACGACATCATCCGCACCTGGCTCTTCGCCACCATGGTGCGGGCCCACTCGCTGCACGAGTCGGTGCCGTGGACCAACACGGCGATCTCCGGTTGGATTCTGGACCCGGACCGGAAGAAGATGTCCAAGTCCAAGGGCAACGTGGTGGTCCCCAATGACGTGCTGGAGCAGTTCGGCACTGACGCGGTGCGCTACTGGGCGGCCTCGGCACGACTTGGCGTGGACACCGCCTACGAGGTTGCGCAGATGAAGATCGGGCGGCGTCTGGCCATCAAGCTGCTCAACGCCTCCAAGTTCGCCCTGGGCATGGGCGTGACCGAGGCTCACATTGTGCGCGACGACGCCGGCGCGGCCGCCGTCACCCAGCCCCTGGACCGGGCCCTGCTGGCCGAGCTGAAGACCGTGGTTGCCCAGGCCACTGAGCACTTCGAGAACTACGACTACGCGCGGGCCCTGCAGATCACCGAGTCGTTCTTCTGGCAGTTCACCGATGACTACGTGGAACTGGTCAAGGATCGCGCCTACGGCGGTCACGGAGAGGAGGCACAGGCTTCGGTGCGTGCAGCCCTGGCCACCACCCTGGATGCTCTGCTGCGACTGTTCGCTCCGATCCTGCCCTTCGCCACCGATGAGGTGTGGCGATGGTGGCGGACCGGGTCCGTTCACGCCGCTGCTTGGCCGCAGGCCCAGGCTCTGGAGATCGTGGCGGGTGAGCCGCAGCTGCTGGACTCGGTGGGCGAGGTGCTCTCCGGACTGCGCCGGGCCAAGTCCGACGCCAAGGTCAAGCAGCGCACCGAGATCCTCTCGGCCCGCATCACTGCACCGGCGGTCACGCTGAGCCACGTGGAGGCCGCGCTGAGCGACATCAAGGCTGCTGCCCGGGCCCAGTCCCTGGAACTGGTCGCCCAGGAGGGCGCCGAGGTGAGCGTCTCCGAGGTCACCCTGGCTGAAGAGGCCTAAGCACCACTCCCTGACGACAGCCCAACTCCCTGACGACAGCACCACTCCCTGACGGCAGCCCAACTCCCTGACGACGGCGGTCCGGTTCCTCCCGGGCCGTCGTCGTCTGTTGTGGTCCTGGCATTCGGTGATGGATTCTTGCGCCATTATGCGGCGATTCACCCATGAAATGCTGCGAAAATCCATCACCGAACGCTTCTTGTGCGCTGGCTACCGCTCGCTGAGGAGCTAGTCGTGGTCTTGTTCCACGGCACGGACCTCCTCGACGCCCTCGAGCTCACTCAGCGTCTCGATGAGTTCCTCCGTGGCGCGATGCTGCGGGCGGCTGAAGCGCATGGTGGCTTCCACGACGGGCCCGTTCTCTCCTTCCAGACGCTTGGTGCGGGAGAGCGCGGTCTCATATCCGAGCTCGGATGCGGCGCTGAGGATATCGCGCAGCACTCCACGCCCATCGGCGTAGCGCACCGCGTAGAAGCGGCTGCGGCCGTGATGGGGCAGGCGCCGGACCAGCGAGGTCACCAGGGTCACGGCCAGCAGGTAGAACACTACGGTGAGGGCGGCGATCAACGGCATGCCGGCCCCGCAGGCCATACCTACAGCGGCCGTGACCCAGATCGAGGCCGCTGTGGTCAGCCCGGAGATGATGTTCTGGCGCACGAAGATCACCCCGGCGCCGATGAACCCGATTCCGGAGACGATTTGTGCGGCAATACGCGAGGGGTCCAGAACGACGTCGTCGCCCAGGAGATGGGCGAAGCCGTAAGCTGAGACCAGCGTGAACAGCGCGGAGCCCATGCCCACCAGAATGTGTGTGCGGGCCCCAGCACTCTTAAGCCGCATCTCGCGCTCGACCCCGATGATGCCCGAGAGCACAAAGGCACAGCCCAGCAGCAGCGCCTCGGTACCCAGGGACTCCGGAATCAGCTCAATCACCATCCCTCCCATCGAGCCACGTGCGCCTGGGTGCAGCCTGGACACCTGGCGGCGTCATGAGACTCCTGTCCCTGACGCCGTGTACGGCAGGTGACAGGATGGGGGTATGAGCTACGGACCTCCAGCCGGCCCGCCGCACCAGTCGCCAGGACCCCAGGGCCACTCGCACCCGCCGGCCTCCGGGCACGGTCAGTCCAGTCCGCCACAGTACGGTGGGCCCTCCTACGGTGGACCCCAGTACGGACCGCCCTCCTACGGACCTTCCTACGGGCCGTCATCACACGGTCCGGCTCCCTACGGGCCTCCCGGCGGATGGCAGCCCCAGCAGCCCCCGCAGGAGCCCGCGCGCGGCAGCGGAGTCCTCTCCGTATTGCTCGCGGTGCTGGGCGGGTTGATCAGCCTGGCGGGTGTCGCCGCATTTGTGGTCGCCGGACTGAATTTTTTCGGTCTCTTCGGCTACAACATCCTGGGGAGCAATGGAACCCCCGGAGACGACGCGATCACCTCCACCGAGGTGCCCGGCACCCTGGAGTTTGACCTGGAGGCCGGGGAGCAGGTCCAGTTCTTCGCGATATACCCCAGCGACCTCCCTTCAGCGTTCCTGGCAGCCGACGAGAGATACGTGATTTCCCCGAGCGGTGAGCAGACCCAGGCCGGATGGGGGCAGGTCCAGAACGTCTCCCGGGACGGATACACGGCGCGCGCGGTGGCCTCTTTCACCGCGCAGGAATCGGGCACGCACACCATGGAGGTGCCGAATGTGCGCCCGGGCAATGCTACGGATCACCCCGAAGACCTCTTCGAGGGTGAAGACGTTGTGGTCGCCGTCTACGAGGGAAGCGGTGACTTCTTCGAATTCTTCCGCGGGGTGGGCGTTGCGATTCTCGCGGTCTTCCTGGGCATCGTGCTGCTCTCCGCCGGTATTCCGCTGCTGGCTCTGGGTTTGGGGCTGCGGATCGGTTTCCGGGGTGCACGCCGCCGTCGTCGTCGGGGATGAGGCTCTTGTAGACTTGTGCCGCACAGCATTGACCCGGCCATCACCGGTGAGCTTCCGGAAGAACAGGCAGAATCCCGCCCAGGGACGCGCGCCTCAGTAGAACCGGACGGGTAAGCCCGTCACAGCAGTCATGGAGAGGCCTGGAGCATCGGTTCCGTAGACCAAAGGTCCAGGCAAGCAAGGTGGTACCGCGCTGAAGCATCCGCTGCAGCGTCCTTGCGGATGAAGACAATTGCCGACTGTCACAACCGTAAGCAGGATGGACTCCATGACCGAGACTCCCTCACCCGTGTATCCGCGCGCCGCCTCCACCGGTGATCGCCGCGTTCCGACCTCCGTGCGTTTTCCGGAGATCGAGGAGCGGATCCTGAAGTACTGGGATGAGGATGGCACCTTCCAGGCCTCCATCGACCAGCGCGCAGCGGAGGACGGGGAGTTCGTCTTCTACGACGGCCCGCCCTTTGCCAACGGTCTGCCGCACTACGGCCACCTGCTCACCGGCTACGTCAAAGACCTGATCCCGCGCTACCAGACCATGCGCGGCAAGCGCGTGGAGCGCCGCTTCGGCTGGGACACCCATGGGCTGCCCGCTGAGCTCTCTGCCATGAAAGAGCTCGGCATCAGCGACAAGGCAGAGATCGAGGCCATGGGCATCGATACCTTCAACGACGCCTGCCGCTCCAACGTCCTGAAGTTCACCAAGGAGTGGGAAGACTACGTCTCCCGGCAGGCCCGCTGGGTGGACTTCGAGAACGACTACAAGACCCTGAACGTTGAGTTCATGGAGTCGGTCATCTGGGCCTTCAAGCAGCTGCATGAAAAGGGCCTGACCTACCAGGGTTTCCGGGTGCTGCCCTACTGCTGGAAGGACGAGACCCCGCTATCCAACCACGAGCTGCGCATGGACGACGACGTCTACAAGGACCGTCAGGACCCCTCCGTGACCGTGACCTTCCCCATCACCGGCGGCGGTGACCTGGGGGAGCAGCTGCGCGGAGTGAACCTGCTGGCGTGGACTACGACCCCCTGGACTCTTCCCACCAACTTCTCCGTGGCCGTGGGGCCCGACGTCGAGTACGTGGTGGTTCAGGCTCCCGAGGACGGACCGCTGCCTGGCCAGCACATGCTGGCCGCTGACCTGCTGGGCGCCTACGCCAAGGATCTGGGCTTCGCCGATGGTGAGATCTCCGCTGCCGAGGTCGCTGCTGCCGCCGTCGTCGGCCGTTACCCGGGCCGGGATCTGGCGAACCTGCAGTACCAGCCGCTGTGGACCTACTACACCGACGCCGAGAAGTGGGGCACGCAGAACGCGTTCCGCGTGCTGGTCGAGGACTACGTCACCACCACTGACGGCACCGGTCTGGTGCACCAGGCGTCCGCCTACGGTGAGGAGGATCAGCGCTCCAGCGAGGACGCCGGCATTCCGGTGATCCTCTCGGTGGACGCTGCCGGTAAGTTCCTGCCGATGTTCGCCGAGCCGACGCCTGAGGGGGACACCCCGCTGGCAGAGATCGCCGGAGTGCAGGCCTTCGATGCCAACCGCGCCATCATCAACCAGCTCAAAGCCTCCGGACGGCTGGTCCGGGAGCAGTCCTACGTGCACTCCTACCCGCACTGCTGGCGCTGCCGCACGCCGCTGATGTACAAGGCAGTGACCTCCTGGTACGTGGCGGTCACCCAGTTCAAGGACCGCATGCTGGAGCTGAACCAGCAGATCAACTGGATCCCGGACAACGTCAAGGACGGGCAGTTCGGCAAATGGCTGGAGAACGCCCGCGACTGGTCCATCTCCCGCAACCGGTACTGGGGTAGCCCCATCCCGGTGTGGGTCTCCGATGACCCGAACTACCCGCGCACCGAGGTCTACGGCTCCCTGGAGGAACTCAAGGAGGCCTTTGGCGACTACCCGCGCAACGCCGCCGGAGAACCGGATCTCCACCGACCCTGGATCGACCAGCTGACCCGTCCGAACCCGGATGATCCCACGGGCAAATCCAAGATGGTTCGGGTGGAGGATGTGCTCGATGTCTGGTTCGACTCAGGCTCCATGCAGTTCGCCCAGGTGCACTACCCCTTTGAGAACGCCGAGTGGTTCGAGAACCACCACCCTGCAGACTTCATCGTGGAGTACATCGGCCAGACCCGCGGCTGGTTCTACACCATGCACATCCTGGCCACGGCACTCTTTGACCGCCCAGCCTTCACCAACGTCATCAGCCACGGGATCGTGCTGGGCTCGGACGGACAGAAGATGTCCAAGTCCCTGCAGAACTACCCCGACGTCAACGAGGTGCTGGACCGCGATGGTTCGGATGCGATGCGCTGGTTCCTGATGTCCAGCCCCATCCTGCGCGGCGGCAATCTGATCGTCACCGAGGAGGGCATTCGCGAAGGCGTGCGCCAGGTATTGCTGCCGATGTGGAACGCCTGGCACTTCTTTGCCCTCTACGCCAACAGCGCCAACGGGGGATCCGGCTACCAGGCCAAGGCGGTGACGGGCGACGACGTCACTAACCCTCTGGACCACTACATCCTCGCCGCCACCGGCGACCTGGTCCGCGACGTCACCGCAGCCCTGGACGAGTTCGCCGTGGCCGGTGCCGCCGATGCCCTGCGCCGCTACTCCGAGACCCTGACCAACTGGTACATCCGCCGGTCCCGTCAGCGGTTCTATGAGGAGGACTTCGCCGCCTATGACGTGCTCTACACCGCTCTGGAGACCTTCACCCGGGTGGCCGCGCCACTGCTGCCGCTGGTGAGCGAGGAGATCTGGCGCGGACTGACGGGCGGGCGTTCCGTGCACCTGACGGACTGGCCCAACCCGGAGGACTACCTCAAGGACGAGCGGGCCGTGGAGCTCATGGAACTGACCCGTTCCATCACCTCCGCTGGCTCCGCATTGCGCAAGCAGGCCAAGCGCCGCGTCCGCCAGCCCCTGGCGGAGCTGACGGTGGTGGTGCCCGAGGCCGCGGCACTGGCGGGCACCTACGAGCAGATCATCGCCGATGAGCTGAACATCAAGACCGTCACGCTCAAAGACCTGGCCGAGACCAGCGCCGAAGCCTACGGCATCGGCCAGCAGCTGGTGGTCAACGCCCGGGTCGCGGGACCGCGACTGGGCAAGCAGGTCCAGCAGGCCATCAAGGGAGCCAAGTCCGGGGACTGGTCCGTGACCGACGGTGTGGTCACCGCCGGCGGGCTGGATCTGGTGGAGGGCGAGTACACGCTGAGCACCACCGTCTCCGAGGAGACCGGCGATAAGGCAGTGACCGTCCTGGGCAGTGCTGGTGCTGGCGGCGCCGGGGGAGGCTTCCTGGTCCTGGACACCGAACTGACCGAGGAGCTGATTGCCGAAGGCACCGCCCGCGACGTCATCCGCACCATTCAGGCTGCCCGCAAGGACGCCGACCTGCAGGTCTCGGATCGCATCGCCACCACCCTGACCGCCAGTGCCGAGGTGCTCGCGGCAGTCCAGCAGCACCAGCAGCTGGTCACGTCCGAGACCCTGACCGTCGAGCTCGAGCTGGTCGATGGTGGAGACTCGCAGGAGACCACAGCAGCCGTCGTCGTCGTGAATGCCTCATAAGGAGTCCCGTGTCTGATCAGCCTATTGACCACTTCTCAGTGGCCAGCGTGTACGCGGAGCTGCTCTCCCGTGCGCCCGAGAACAAGATGGAACCGCGCATGGAGCCCATGCGCATGGCCATGGATGTGCTGGGGGAGCCCAACAAGGCGGCTCCGGTCATCCACATCACCGGCACCAACGGCAAGACCTCCACCGCGCGCATGATCGAGGCCGGTCTGCTGGCCCACGATTTACGAGTGGGGCGCTACACCTCCCCTCATCTGTCGAAGGTGACCGAGCGGATCGTCCTGGACGGCAAACCTGTACCGGATGAGACGTTTGTGCGTATCTGGGACGAGATCCGTCCCTACATCGCCATGGTGGATCAGAAGCTGGCCTCCGAGGGACACGTGCCGCTGACCTACTTCGAATGCGTGACCATCCTGGCGTTCGCCGTCTTCGCCGACGAGCCCGTGGACGTGGTGGTGCTGGAAGTCGGCCTGGGTGGCATCACCGACGCCACCAACGTCGCTGACGGCCAGGTGCAGGTCATCACTCCCATCAGCTTGGATCACACCGACCTGCTGGGAGACACCGAACGCGACATCGCCCTGGAGAAGGCCGGGATCATCAAACCCGGGGGCTATCTCATCTCCGCGGCGCAGGTGCCCGAGGCCGCCGATGTTCTGCTGCAGGCGGCCAAGGACGCTGATGTTCCGTTCCGCTTCGAAGGTGTGGAGTTCGGCGTCGAGTCCCGGCTCCCCGGAGTCGGGGGCCAGCAGGTCACTATCCAGGGGATCGCCGGACGTTACCCCGATCTGCTGCTGCCCCTGCACGGAGCGCATCAGGCTGAGAACTTCGCCCTGGCGATCGCAGCCCTGGAGGCTTTCATCGGCGGGGGAGAGCAGGAGCTCAATCTGGAGAACCTGCGGCTGGCTTGTGAGCACATCACCTCGCCTGGACGGCTCGAGGTGGTCCGCACCGGTCCTACCGTGATCATCGATGCCGCCCACAATCCGGCCGGCCTGGAGGCCAGCGCGCTGGCGGTCAAGGAGAACTTCGGCCTCACCCGCCTGGTGCTGGTCCTGGGCATCCTGCAGGACAAGGACGCTCGCGAAATGCTGGAGACCATCCGTACCCAGTACGAGGGACTCGTGGAGGATCTCTGCGTGACTCAGTCCACCTCCCCGCGGGCCATTGCCGCCGAGGACCTGGCAGAACTCGCTCAGGACGTCGGCTTCCGTGAGGATCAGATCCATGTTGCCGAACGGCTAGACGATGCCATCGAATGGGCGGTCACCACGCTGGACGAGGCCGACGCCGGGGTCACCGGAGGTGTACTGATCACCGGTTCCATCACGGTGGTCGGCGAAGCCCGCACGCTGCTAGGAGCCGAGGAGGTCTGAGGCGATGGGGAAGAGACTGAAGCAGGCCCAGCAGGAATGGCGCCCCGGCATGACCAGGCCGCCGCGTTCGGTCAAGGTTTTGTTCGCCTCCACCGTCCTGTGCCTGGAGGCCGCCCTGATGTTCTTCTTCGGGCTGGCGGCATGGGGGCTGAACCAGAACGAGGATTACGCCTGGTGGCTCTTCGGAGGGTCCCTGGTCATTGCCGCGGCATGCGTGTTCACCTGCCCGCTGCTGCAGAAGCCCGTGGGATACACCATCGGCTGGATCCTGCAGGTGCTGATCCTCGGGTCCTTTGTGGGCGTGGCGCTGGTGACCTCGGAGGGGCTGATCGTGACGCTGGCGCTGCTGCCGGGTCTGGCGTTCTTGGCCTGCTGGTGGTACGCGGTGACCACCGGTGCCCGTGTGGACCGGGAAAAGATGGAAAGATACAGGTTAGAAGAAGAGCTTGCCGCTGCGGAGGAGACCTCCGGGCGGACCAACAGTGAGGAGAACTGACACGTGAGTGAACGCACCCTGGTCCTGATCAAGCCCGACGGCGTAGCACGCGGTCTCACCGGAGAGATCCTGCGCCGTATCGAAGCCAAGGGCTACACCATCGCTGAGCTGAAGAAGGTCCAGGCCAGCTCCGAGCAGCTTGCTGCCCACTACGCGGAGCATGAGGGCAAGCCGTTCTACCAGCCGCTGGTGGACTTTATGCTCTCAGGCCCGGTGGTTGCGGCCATTCTTGAAGGTGAGCGCGTGATCGAGGGCTTCCGGTCCCTGGCCGGCACCACAGACCCGACGACGGCCGCACCCGGCACCATCCGCGGCGACCTGGGCCGTGACTGGGGTGAGAAGGTGCAGAAGAACCTGGTGCACGGCTCGGACTCGGTGGAGTCGGCTGAGCGCGAGATCGGCATCTGGTTCAGCTGAGCTGAAGCGTCACCAATGAAAAAGGGGCTCCGCACGTGGTGCGGGGCCCCTTCTCCGTCCGGCGGGTCTCAGCCCGCGCGGGTCGGACGTGTTCCCTCACGGAATTCGATCTGAGCCTCGGAGAGCTTCAGCAGGGTCCGGTCGTAGACAATCTGGGCTGACCGCATGCGCTCGTTGGACTTGTGCCCGGTGTACTCCTCGTACTGGGAGCACACCCACTCCGGATCGCCGTCGGCCAGAAGACGGCCCTGTTCGATCCAGATGACGCGAGTGCACATCTGCTTGATGGTCCCCAGGGAGTGAGAGACCAGGAACACGCAGCCTGCGGTAGCGCGGACTTCGTCCAGGCGCTTCTTGGTCCGCGCCCGGAACTGAGCATCACCGGTGTTCAGCGCCTCATCGATGAGTAGGATGTCCGGGTCCACGGCGGTGGCGATCGCGAACTGGAGGCGGGAGGCCATGCCTGCGGAGTAGGCTTTCAGTGGCATGTCCAGGGCATCGTGGAGCCCGGAGATCTCCACGATCAGGTCGAATTTCTCGGCCGCCTGCTGCGGGGTCATGCCCATGGCGAGGCAGCCCAGCTTGATGTTCTCCCGGCCCGAGATGGTGCGCACCAGAGCTGCGTTCACACCCAGCATCACCGGGGTGGAGGTCGCGTAGACCTCGCCGGTGGTGGGGCGGACTTTGCCGGTGAGCAGCTTCATGAGCGTGGACTTGCCGGATCCGTTGGTGCCGATAACCCCCACGGATTCACCTCGGTTGACCACAAAGCTGACTTCGTCCAGGGCCGGGATCTCAGCCCATCCGGAGCCCAGCACCTGCTTGACGGCACGGGAAAAGCGGTTCTTCTCCTTGAGGTACTCGCTGGAGGAGCGAACTCGGTACGTCATGGAGACGCCGTCGACCGCCACGGCGATCTCTTTCGAGTCGGGAGTCTCGATGACGGGAGCCTGGTAGGTCAGCGGTGCTGAGTCCCAGGTGATCTCTTCGACCAGATCCTCATCGAGGGACTCCGGGTCGATGTCGACCTCGGTGGGCTGCTGTGGCTGGGAGGCCAGCCAATTGGCCCGGCGAGGAGTGTAGTTGGCGGACGTAGCGCTCATCGTTCCTTCCCGTAGGACTCTTCGCCGAGCCAGAACACGATGAAGCCGATGACCAGGGAGGCCACCGCCCACACGCTCAGGACCACCCAGCGGTGCGGATCGGCGAACCCGTCGTAGAGCCATGCGTGGCGCACGATGTCCAGCACGCAGAACAGGGGATTGTGCTCCACGATCGTCTTCATCCAGGGCACGCGCTCATAGCGTTCGATGCTGAAGAAGACGCAGGAGGTGTAGAGCAGCACACGGGTGCCGAAGGTGATGAGGTGCTTGGTGTCGTTCCAGCTGTTGACCAGACGCGCCAGCAGCAGGCCGACGCCGGCCATGGTCATCAGGGCCAGGGCAACCGCGGGGAAGAACAGCAGCCAGTGCCAGGTGAGTTCGACGTCGTAGGCGTTGGACTCGTCCGGAGTGATTTGGTAGCCGCCCAGGAAGTAGGCCAGCAGCGCCATCACCACGAAGACCGGGACGGAGGCGAAGAGCTCGCGCACGGCCGCTGACAGGGGCAGGGCCGCTCGGGGGAAGTTGAAGGACTGCACCACGTTCTGGTTGCCGGCGATCGAATTGGCCGCCCCCGTGATGGCGGAGGTGAAGAACCGGAACATGAAGATACCGATGACCAGGTATCCCAAGAAGTTGGCGATGCCGCGGGAGGACTCCAGGATGAGCCCGAAGACCACGAAGAACGCCAGGCCCAGCAGGATGGGGTTGACCACCATCCACACTCGCCCCAGGGAGTCGAAGTTGTTCTGCGACGAGACTCGCGACCGAGAGTCGTAGTAGAGGAAGTGGCGGAACTGCCACAGCTGCTTCAGGTACTGCCCGAGTGTTGGCCGGGCGCCCACGCGGACAAGACCGCTTCCGTCCAGCTGGACGACGCGGCGACTCCCCAGGCTGTATTCGGGAGCCTCAGCGGTTGGTGCTGCCATTGACGTAAATCCCTCTCGGATATCCCAGTCTGTCGGTAGGCACAGTGCCCCGGCAGAGCGCGGCCCAGTCTATCAGCGGGCCCCGCCAACGCCGGGGAACCTCACCAGGACCGCCGAAAGACGTCGTCTCAGCGCCCGACGGACCGTGCGGCCCGGCGGAAGACCTCCGCGTACTCCCTCGCCGTGGTCTCCAGGTCCCGACCGTCCAGGTGCGGACGTTCTCCGCGCTCAGCGGTGCGCACGGCCTCCACGGCCTCGTCCAGAACCTCAGCGGTCAGCGGCCCCTCGTAGGTCTGAATCCAGCCGGGACCGACCTCGGAGGCCAGTGCGGTGGCGGTGCTGCTGCGCGGCAGAATGACGGGACGGTCCAGGGAGAGAACGAGGAAGAGCACGGTGAGATCCTCCAGGGACTCGGTCTCCGGCAGCAGCACAACCTCGGCCCCGTCAATCTCGCGGACGATCTCTGCCTCGGAGAGGGTCTCCAGGCGTGCGGACACTGCACCGTTCGTCCGGCGGACGGCACGGCCGATCAGGGGTTCAAGATCCGGATCCTCCTCGCCGACGACGCGCAGGGTCAGATCAGCGGTGTCGACTACGGAGAACACTTTGAGGGGAGCCTCGGCCGAGCGCGCGGTGTCAGTGCGAGAGACGCACAGCACGCGCCCCTGAATCCGCTCGCCGCGGGGATAGCCCAGGAACCGGTCACGGAAATGAGCGTGGGGGATCAGGGTGGTGATCTCGGGGTCGGGCGTGGCGGTGTCCTCATCCAGGATGATGAACGCGTTCGTGGCCCTGTCCAGCACCTGGTGAGCGGGAGTGTCCCGGGGATCCCGGGGGAGAAGGGTCTGGACGAGGGCGATGCTGCGGCTCGTGAGAGCAGCGATGAACTCTTCAGCCGCCGCCACACGGTCGGGGTCCTTACCTTCGCCGAGGAGTGCATCGAGGTCGTGGACGTGCACGACGTCGGCGTCCTGATCTCGGTAGGCGGCCCCGAAGAACCCGAAATCGACCCCAGAGAGTTCGTCCCCGACGATCTGGTCGACATAGCGGACCTTCGGAGCGGGAGGACGGTGCCCCACCAAAACGCGAAGTGGGCGAGAATCGGCATCAGGGCGCGGGGTAGCAGGGAGCACGCGACAACTATATTAGGGTAGAAGCGATGAGCGAAAACAGCGTGCAGGACGTTTTTATCCACCTGGGAGGCCAGGACGACAACCTCGGAGACTCCGCACTTCGGGCGGCGTACTTCGAGGCCGCACAGGGAGAGGGACGTCGCTTCCACGTGCACTTCGAGGGGCAGACCACTGACTACCTCACCGGCATTCCTCTGAAGCCGGAGCACCTGGTCTACAACGATCGTGCTGAGTGGATCGCCGCGAGTAACAGCTGCCGACGTGCGGTGATGCTCTTCAACGCCGGGGAGATCAATCCTGGGCGCGCCTACCCGCCGCGCCATACGGCGATTCAGCTGCGGAACATCGTGGAGCGGGACGGCCTTGTGCTCTTTGCCGGCACGGGGATGAAGGACCCCTCGAAGGTGAACGGGGAGGCATTCCACCCTGTCCTGCGTAACGCTCCCGTGGCCTCCTGGCGCGATGCGCTCTCACGCGACGCCGCTGGCTTCGGCACAGTGGCCCCGGACTGGGCCTATGCGCTGGGGACTCCCACTGCCGAGTGGGCGTCCGTGAATGCGAGGCCCCTGCTGGCGGTATCGCTGCGGTTTGACCGGCCTCTGCCGGACCAGACGTGGATTGAAGCTGTCCGTTCCCTGGCCGAGCAGACGTCAACCCGCATCGTGACTCTCGCTCAGGTGGCACGAGACGCGCCTCGGGCCGTGCGGCTAGCAGAGATGCTCGGCGGTGAGTACCTGACGCCGCCAAGCATGAAGCACGCCGACCTGGACTCCCACGCCCGCAGCGTCTACGGCGAAGCACTTGCGGTGATCAGCGACCGTGCCCACGGGCTCATCATTGGGGCAAGCGAAGGAGCTTATCCCATCGGCTCGGCGTCGAACCCGCAGAAGATCAAACGCCTTCTCGCAGCCGCAGGGCTGGGAGACCTCGTGGGTCACTACCAGGAGCTTCCCGAGTTCGCTGCCCAGCTGGAGCACCGGCTTTCCGGCTTCGCCCCCGCCATCGACACTGCGCGGGCCGAGATCGCGGACCTGACGGGCCGAATCAACGCGGCCATGGATGCCGCCCGCTGACAGGTGCAGCAGGGCTAGACTCTCCATCACATTGAGAATCACATGACCGGAGGCCGGTGGAGTACTCCTGAAGGGAGTCTCCACCGGCCTCCGGCACCGTGCGGCCCGTCTTAGCGGCCGATGAGCCGCTTAACGCGTCGTTTCAGAGGGCGCAGGCCAGGGGCCACCGCATCGGCCCGGTTCAGCGCGCGGCGCAGCAGAGTCTTCTGTCCGTCCGGAACAATTCTCCGCTTGCGCGAGGTGCGAAGCAGGCCCGCATTGCGCTCGGTGAAGAAGACGATCCAGTCGAGAATCCGCTGGGCATCGCTGAGCGTCGGTTCGGGGGAGTATTCCCCGGGAAGGGTCCCGGTCACGAGCTGCTCGTAGAGCTGGGAGAAGTCCGGGGACAAGGCGCGCTGGGCGGCCTCCACGGAGGCGGCTGAGTACTGCTCATAGCGCCGTGGATCCTCAGCGAGCTTCTGAATCTGGCGTGCCAGTGCCCGCGCCTCGCCCTGCGGTGCGGTGACGATTCCCCCATTGTTCTGCACTAAGGTCAGCCACGGTAGCTCATACATGGCAGCGGGCAGACCCCGGGACTGCGCCTCGGCCAGTGTCAGCTGGTACCCCTCGAGGACACTGGTGCTGACAAAGATGTCTGCGGCGTCGATGGCATCCAGCAGCTGCTGTCCGTGAAGGGGGCCGACGACGTCGATCACGTCCTCGACACCTCGGCTCTTCGCCCGTGCCGCGAAGTCTGCTGCGGTCAGACCCGGGGAGTCCGGACCGATGATGCGCAGGGTGAAGTCAACATCCAGCTCGCGCAACTGAGCGGCGACCTCGATGAGCTGACTGACCTGCTTGGTGTGCTCCTCCAGCCGTCCCCACCAGATGAGCTTGAGCGGACCTTGGGGTGCAGACTTTGCAGGGGCCGCAACCTGGGAGTTCAGGAGCATCGGAGAAGGAGGATTGGGAAGGTACGCGGTATGGGCAACACCCTGAAGCTTCCAGAACGAGACGTCGAGCGGAGACAGGGTGACCAGCGAGGCCAGACAGTTGGCCTGATCCCGAATGAACGAGATCATGTGCTTCAGGTCGTAGACCGGCCGCAGAGCGAAGCTGTGGACCCAACCGATGGTGGGGACATCCACTGCTCCTGCCATCAGGGCGTAGGAGGGCCATGTCCAGCTGTAGAGAGTCTGGTGGTCAATGATGACGTCAATAGACTCGCTGCGGCAGATCTCCGCCCAGTTCCGCAGGCGGGTCGAGGATTTGCGCCCCGTCACCTCGACGAGGTTCACCCCCGCGGGGATCTGGTCGGTGACGCTGCCGCGATTCTGAGCGGCGATGGTCACGTTGAATCCGGCGTCCCGCAGGTAGCGAGCCTGTGCCAGCAGGACCAGCGAGACGCCTCCGGTCGTGATGGCTTTGGTCGTCAGCAGCACGTTGCGCACGGAACGACCGGTCAGCTCCAGTCTCTTGCTGTGCTTGGCCAGCACAGGGAGTGCATCCGGGGCATAGTCGGCGGCCGCGAGAACAACATCTGACTGGTTCACCAGTGTGTACAGGTGCGCGAGGTACTCCCCGTAGTGCTCTTCGCTGGCGCTGGCCAGGAGATAACCGAGTACGTTGCCGATGATGGAGAGCCGGATTGTCTCGTAGCCGTCAAGGATCGGTTCCGGGTCGGGGCTGCGGCGCGCGATTTTCCGCACCGCTGGCGCCAGGGCCTCCACGGATTCGATTCCTCGCGCGTAAAACTGGAACTGGGCGAGATCGTCAACACGGTGGCCGCTCCCGCCGCGACGGAAGTGGTACTTATAGAGCCTGTCGGGGATAGAGACGAACAGCTGAGCCGTCGCCGCAGCCAGGTAGGTCAGAGGCAGATCGTTGACGCGGCTGAGCACCAAGTCCTCCGGCAACAGAGAACAGGCCGTGCGCAGCACCTCGGTGCGGAAGAGGTAGCGCCAAAGCTGGCCCTGGGCCGGCTTGCTGACGGGGAAGAGGCCTCTCAGGACATCTTCGCCCTCAAGATGCGTATGCGTATGGGCCAGGCGCTTCTGGTACCCGGCAACTGTACCTCCGTTGGGACCGATGACCGCCACGCCGAATCCGACCAGATCTGCGCCGGTCTCTTCAGCCTTCGCCGCGGCGCGCGCAGCGGCCTGAGGTGCCAGTTCGTCATCGCCGTCGAGGAACAGCACGAATGGGGCCTGAGCCGCCATGACCCCCACGCGCCGGGCCTGAAAGGCTGACCGGTTTTCGCCCTGGCGAATCAGTCGGACCCGTGGGTCTTTCTGGTGGTAGCGCTCGATGATCTCCGGCGTGCTGTCCGTCGACGCGTCGTCGACGCAGATGACTTCGATGTCTGCCATGGTCTGACTGAGGCAGCTTTCCAGGGCCTCCGTAATCCAGTCCTCGTCGTTGAAGACCGGCATCACGATCGATACCTGAGGGGAGTCGTGCATGGTGGCTCCATCAGTAGACAGCAGGGCGCAAACGGTAGGCGATCCAGTGACCGCATCCGGGCTGGTGGCGTCCCGGGGCAGGCCAATCTTATATGGGTAGTGCCGGGTCACCGGGTAGGCAGACCCCGGGAGCAGCACATTCGCTGCCGCGGGGTGGCGCGTCTCACAGCGGACCGGGCGGGGCCTGGTGACACTAGCCTGACGCCTGACAGAATGAGGCCAACTGCATGGCCAGAGAGTGCCGCCGGTGCTGGCCCGAGCACTCACCGCCCTGCATCGTGCGAAGGGAGGAACGTGTCGGGTACCCCCGAGGTGTCGATCATCGTGCCGGCCTGGAACAACGAGGCTGAGGTTGGTGCGGCCCTCGAGAGCTGTCTTGCTCAGACCCGCAGAACCTTGGAGGTGGTAGCAGTGGACGACGGGTCCACTGACGCGACCGCGGAGGTCATTCGGCGGTACCAGGGACAGGACTCGCGGATCCGGCTGTTGTCTCACCCTTCCAATCGCTCTCCGTTCCAGGCTCGAAGAACTGGCGTTTTCGCGGCGCGTGCCCCGTACGTCCTCTTCCTCGACGGGGACGATGAGCTCGCGCCATCGGCAGCAGAAGTGACCCTCGAAAAGTCGTGGAGAGAGGGTAGTGACCTTGTCGGATTCGCCGCCGAGGTTCTCACGCCCACAGGCACCAGAGACAGCAGCTTCGAGGCGCGCATGACGCCGCGGCACGAGACGCTTGTCGGCGACGCCATCGTCCCGGGACTCTTCCCGCCTGTCCGGCCGGTCCAGATGCAGCTCTGGCGAGCGCTGTACAAGACGGAACTGCTGCGCTGGGCCTACACGAGAATGCCCGCGACCCTCGAGCTCTACCGCGCAGACGACCTGCCGATCCTCTTCTTCGCATCGGCAGCAGCCCGCCTCTACACCTCGGTTCCTGATCGTCTGTACCGCTATCACTTCCAGCGCGGGGGCAGCGGCCAGCGTGTCGAGTCCGTGGACCAGTTCGACTTTTATCTCAGCTCCCTGGATGCCCTGGAGTACATGACGCCTGCGGTTGACCGTCTGGCCGCGGGGACACACGCCGGGTCCATGGACCTACGCCGCAGCTATGAGGCTGCTCGACTGACAGTGATCGGCAACCTTTTGAAGTATCTTCCAGGCACCGAGCGCAGCGATCTTGCCGAACGGTGCTTGGCGCGTCTGCACGCTCGCGTGTCGGAGCAGGACACCGTCCGTGCTGCCGCCCAGAATGGCAGTCGCACCGGAGAACCCTCGGGACAGCTCATTCTCGACTCGCCGTAGGATCCGATCAGCCGTGAGCTTGGTTAGGATTGTCCCGAACTCCCGCCCGGTTGAGACCCCGCGCGGCCGGGGACATGCGGTTCGAGGTCCCGGCCTTCCGCCCGAACGATTATGGAGCGTACAAATATGCCCTCTCAGGGTTTCCCTTCCGACCAGCACGCATCTGAGGACGAGCACGAGTCGGTGGGACTCAGCGAGGTGGGAAGCGCGCTGCGCACACTCGCCGATGAGCCTGAGGACCGTGTGCGCTCAGAGGAGCTGATCCGCCTTCGGAGCAGCGTCGCCGAGACAGACCTTGTCATGGCCGCCGTCGCTGAATGCCCGGAGGCGCTGAAGGTGCTGGCCCAGGCCGGGCCCCGGGTGGAGCTCGCTCAGCGACCCGTCCAACATGTTCTTCTGACAACGAAGACCATCACCACGGGCGGCGTGTCCATGGTGCTCCTGTCCCAGGCTCGCCATTTGCTTGGTGCCGGATACCGGGTCACCATCGTCGGAAAAGGCCCAGGCAGCTCTCACGACCTGCTGCCCGAGGGTGCTGAGTTTGTCGAGATGGAAGGCGGGGACCTTCCAGCGCGTGTCGGAGAATGGCGGGAGATTTGTGCCAGCCGCTCGGTCGACGTCATCATCGATCACCAGACGCTCTACACCAAAGAATGGCCTGCCTACGCTCTGATGGCTCGCGCACTCGGCATCCCCACTATCGGGTGGGTCCACAACTTCGCCGGTCGCCCCCTCTATGACCTCAGCAACCTGACGTCGTTCCTGACCGACCACCTGGACTCACTGGCGAAGGTTGTGACGCTGTCCCCGCTCGACGCCGTCTACTGGAAGCTGCGCGGAGTCCCCCATGCCGTGTATCTGCCTAACCCGGCCTCGCCGATGATCCACGACTCGTCGGATGTGGATATCGTCAAGGCCTCTCCGGCTGGACGGCGACTGGAGCTGATCTGGTGGGGACGTCTGGACGAGCACACCAAGCAGGTGCGCGAGCTGATCGCGGTTGCCGCGGAGCTGAAGAAGCTGGAAGTCGATTTCCGCCTGCGGGTGATCGGACCGGAGTGGAAAGACTTGACTCCCGCGAAGTTCAAGGGGGAGGTGAGGCAGCGTGGTCTGGAGAACTACGTTGACGTCGTCGGGCCTCTTCACGGCCAAGAGCTCATCGATGCCGTCGATGCGGCGGACGTCTTTGTCTCGACCAGTGTGATCGAGGGTTACCAGCTCACCATTCTTGAGGCTCAGGCGCGGGGACTGCCGGTGGTGATGTACGAGATGCCCTGGCTGCTTCCGGTCCAGGGCAACAGGGGCATCGTTTCAGTTCCCCAGGCTGACTCGTCGGCCTTCGCCCGTGCGGTCGCGGCTCTCCACGGCAGTCCCGAGCGCTTCTCTGAACTGTCAGCGGCGTCGCTGGAGGCGGCTCGTCGGATACGAGAGTTCGATTTCGCCGAGGCCTACCAGCAGCTGATCGAGGACACCCTGCCGGAGACATTTTCTCCGGAGCCCACGCTTGAGGATGCTCAGGAGCTCATCGACCTGCTCCTGTTCTACGTGGAGCGCCATTCAGGACTCAGAACACGTGGCGCCAGGAAGCGGAAGGGCGCGGCTGCCTCCCAGGACGTTCACTCCTCGCCTGGCCGGCCTCTGCCTCGCCGAGTCCTCGCGGGAGTGGCTCGGCGTGCCCGGCCCTATGCCCGTCTGGCGCTGAGCTACGCGCCCGCACTGAAGCCCGCCGCGCACCGACTCAACTATGAGTTGAAGCGTCGCATCCCTCGCTGAGCCCAGCGGAACAGGTGAGTACCCTCCAGCCGAGGTTCGCGCCAGCGGCTCCGCTCAGCGGGCCCTCGAGACGGCTGCGCTGCGGAATGCCTCCGCATATCGACGGGCGGTCGCATCGATACTGCGGTCCTCGAGCATGGGCTCGCGGGCGGGCGGAAGGCTGCGTAGCTGCTCCATGGTGTGATCGATCAGCTCCGCCGTGACCGGCCCGTCATGGAGGTGGACCCATCTGGGACCGACCTCCTGTGCCAGATCCTGCAGCGCGGGACTCGAAGGAACCATCACCGGGCGGTCCATGGAGAGCGCGAGGAACAGCAGATTCTCGTCGCCCAGTGTTTCGATCGCTGGCAGCACCACGAGTTCGGCGGCGGTGAGCTCCTGCAGCATTGCCGCATCGGAGAGCCGCTCCATGCGCATCGTGACAGTGCGCTGACCGTGGTCGCTGCCGCGTTCGACGTCGCTCCGGAGGCCCGGATCGCCTTCCCCTGCCAGGCGCAGGGTCAGACCAGGAGTTTGCACGAGGGGGAAGACGCGCAGCGGCCCCTGAGCCGCCCGCTCAAGCCTGTCAGGAGCAAGGCACAGGACTCGGCCCTGAACCATCTCTGCTCGCGGATAGCCGAGAAATCGGTCGCGGTAATGGGCATGAGGGATGCAGACGGTGCGTCGCGGATCAGGCGTTGGCGTGTTCTTATCCAGGGTGATGAAGGTGCTCGTCGCCCGGTCCAGGATCCTTCGCCACCGGGCAGTTGTCCGGGCTTCCGGTCCATGTACGGTCTGCACCAGTGCGATTCCGTGCTTCTTCAGCTTGCGCACGAGCCTGAACGCCAACGCGCTCAGCACTAGGTCACTCTGGGGCAGGTCACCGCTGCCGGGTCTGCCACCGAAGAGGGCATGGGGTTGATGGATGTGAACCACATCCACGTCGAAGCGACGCAGCGGCCCCGAGAAATAGCTGAAAAGAATGCCGTCCTCGGCCTCGCCCACGATCTGGTCGATATAGGAGACGTTGGGCCGCGGGGGCCGGTGTCCTTCCAGGACTCGAAGCTCGGACTGGTGGTCTTGGGCCGGGAGAACGTGCTGCACCGGCCCAGTATAGACTGGGGCTCAATGGGCGGGACCAATGAACAAGACGTCTTTATCGACCTCACAGGTCAGGACGATAACCTCGGGGATTCAGCGCTGCGTCAAGCCTATCTTCGCGCGGTACGCCACGAGCGGCGTCGAATGCACGTCTATTTTGATGCTCCTACCGGTGATTACCTCTCCGGTTTTGAACTGACCGAGCGCGATACGATCTACACCCGCCGTCCGGACTGGCTGCGCGCCAGTGAGAAGTCTCGCAACCCTGTTCACCTCCTCAACGCGGGGGAGATCGACCCGCAGGCTGGGAGCTTTCCGAATCCTCGGAAGTCTGTTGAGCTGCGCTACGCTGCTGCGACGGGAGCCACGCTGATCGCTGCCGGCTTGGGTTTCAAAGATCCGGCGGCGTCGCAGTCGCTGCGATTCTCCGCCCCGTTCCGCCAGGCTGCTCTGGTCTCGTGGCGGGATAGCGCCTCACGAGACACCGCTGGGTTCGGGGAGGTCGCACCAGACTGGGCGTATTCTCTGGGCACGGACACGCAGGAGTGGATCCCGTCGGATTCTCGGGACCTCCTGGCAGTCACGATGAGATTTGACCGACCGTGGCCGGCCCCGGCCTGGATCGAGGGGGTCCGAGGGGCGGCACGGGAATGGGGGGTCCGCGTGGTCACGTTGGCGCAGGTCGCCCGTGATGCCCCCCGTGCAGTCCGCCTGGCCGAAGCACTGGGAGGCGAGTACCGCCTCCCGCCGAGCATGCTCCACGCCGACCTTGACGCTTACGCGCGTGAGATCTTCCAGCAGTCCCTTGCCGTTGTCAGCGACCGCGCCCATGGCCTCATCATCGGGGCCACCGAGGGGGCTGTTCCGATCGGTTCGGCGGCGAATGCGCAGAAAATTCACCGTCTCCTGGCAGAAGCGGACCTGGGAGAACTCGTTGGTCGGTATGAGCAGCTTCCTGCCTTTGTCGGCCAACTGGCCGAGCGTCGGGCCGCGCTGGCACCGGCGGTAGACAGAGCTCGCGTCCGGGTCGCCGAGCTGACACGGCGTATCAACGAGATCATGGATCGGGGAGCACCTCAGGCCTGAGACGCCATACCGCGGCGCCTAGTTTCTGCCGTGGCGAATGATGGACCGTGCCACCGCTTCGGCCACCGGTCGGGTGCTGCCGACCCAGGGGAAGTGATGGACGGCAAGGGGCGCTTCGACGTCGATCTGGAGCACTACGGCGTCCTCGGAAGAGTTCAGGGAGGGTACCAAGAGGTCGACGCCGGTGACCGGGCACCCCGGAACAGACCAGGCCGCCCGCACCGCGAGTTCGCGGAGCTCCGGTGACATCGCATCCGTGACATCGACCGTCAGGCCGCCGTCCTGGAGACCCACCCGGGAGGACAACAGCGTCACCTCACCGGCGGCCGGAACCTCAGAAGGGTCCAGGGCATTCGCCTTGAGGATGTCGTCGCGGCTGATGGGGTTCTCCAGCAAGACGGGGTTGCCGGTACGGCTGCGGAGCGCGCGGTCTGTCAGCTGCGCCAGATTGCGGCGTCCGTCGCCGACGGCAAAGAGCGGGATCCTCGCGGTGGCCGCGACCACACGCTCCCCGGCGATGAAGGCGCGCACGTCGATTCCCTCGATCTGCTCCTCGAGGATGAGCTCATTGGTGCCACCCAGGCCCCTCACGCGGACGGCGGAGGCAATCTCCCACGCTTTCTCGAGGTCCTGCGCGGTGCGGATCCCGCGTACCACGCCACGTCCTCCGGTCGTCGTGGAGGGCTTCAGAACTAGGGGTGCGCCCTTCCATCCCGCCAGGTACTCAAGAGCTTCCTGAAAGCGTCGAGGGCTGAACGATCTCCCTCGCGGAACCGGCACGCCGACGGAGCTGAAGTAGGCCTTGGCCACCGTCGTCGATCGGGAGGCCTCGTAAGCCTCTACGCCTGAGAGGCTGGTGAGATTGACCTGGAACCCGCCCGCTACCTGCCCTCGGTGCATCACCACGCGCTGCTTGCCGGAGGCGGCGACCACCGATCCGTTGAACCGCTTCAGAGCAGAGATCAGGATTCCCCGCGGTCGCTCGGCGTAGCGGCCCTTCAGGACATACTCGGCTGGCTTCTCTGAGGCGGCATACTCACTGATGAATCGCGTCACTACGGTGTTCACGGCGCGACCTTCTGAGCTGCTCGACCGCTGTCCGCGCGGCCCCGATGACCTGCTGCTTGTGCCTGGCGGAGTACTTCGGTGCCGGCGGTGGTCTGGAATGGGGCAGTCACGGGGACTATCTTGACACATCACTGCGCCCGCCCGGGGTGCATACGGCACAATGGTGAGGATTGTCCGCTGAGCAGCTGAGGGAGGGACCAGTAGCCGTGCACTTGAAGACCCTCACCATTCGCGGCTTCAAATCCTTCGCCTCCGCCACCACCTTTGAGTTCGAGCCCGGAGTCACCGCCGTGGTCGGACCCAACGGCTCTGGAAAGTCCAACGTGGTGGACGCCCTGGCCTGGGTCATGGGGGAGCAGGGGGCGAAGTCTCTGCGCGGCGGTTCCATGGAAGATGTCATCTTCGCCGGCACCGCAGAACGTCAGCCTCTGGGCCGGGCCTCGGTCTCCCTGACCATCGACAACTCTGACGGCGCGCTGCCCATCGACTACTCCGAAGTCACCATTTCCCGCACCATGTTCCGCTCGGGAGGATCCGAGTACACCATCAACGGCAGTAAGTGCCGCCTCTTGGACATCCAGGAGCTTCTCTCCGACTCCGGACTGGGCCGGGAGATGCACGTCATTGTGGGACAGGGGCAGCTGGACACCATTCTGCACGCCACCCCCGAGCAGCGCCGAGGCTTCATCGAAGAGGCCGCAGGCGTCCTCAAGCACCGACGACGCCGAGAACGTTCGGTGCGCAAGCTGGAGTCGATGCGCGGGAACCTCGAGCGGCTGGAAGACCTCATCTCCGAGATCTCTCGGCAGCTGGCGCCCTTGGGGCGGCAGGCCATGGTGGCTCGCCGGGCCCAGCGGATCCAGCATGACCTGCGGGACTCACTCTCACGCCTCATCGCCGACGACCTGGTCCAGGCAGCCAGCGCCCTGCAGGCTTCCAGCGCAGGCGAGCTTCAGGACGTCGAAGCAGCCGCCGCCCTGAAGCAGACCCTGGCGGCTCAGGACGAAGAGATCAGCAGACTCACCGCGGAGGCCGACTCCCTGCGCAGCACCTCCGAGAAGTACGCCTCCGGTCAGCACCGGCTGGCGCAGCTGCAGGAGAAGCTGCGATCCGTGGCATCTCTGGCCGGTGAACGCGCTCGGAGCCTCTACGCTTCTGCCCACGTGGACACCAGCTCAGGCCGGGATCCCGAGCAGCTGCGAGCACAGGCGGAGCAGGTCAGCGAGGAGGCGTCCCGGCAGCAGGAGACCGTGGACCAGGCTCGTGCGGATCTGGAAGCCATCGGTGCTGACCGGGCCGAGGCCGAGGAGCAGCTCAAAGCGGAGGAGAACCGCATCACCGAGCAGCTGCGTGCCGTGGCCGACCGCCGTGCGGGACTGGCCACCCTGCAGGGCCGCGTCGAGACCGCCCGGGGACGTCAGGAAGCTGCCGAAGGTCGACGTCGTCGTGCCGCAGATCAGCACGCCGCCGAGCAGCGGGCGCTGGAGAACCACCGGGGCGAAGTCTCCGATCTCGAACAGCGCATCGCCGAACTCGAGACGGGACAGAGCGGCGTGGACGAGGCCTATCAGAAGGCCCAGGAGCACCACGACGCTCTGCGGCAGGAGTACGAGGATGCCTCGGCCCAGCATCGCAGCCTGGAGATCACCGTCTCCGAGTACCGCGCGAGGCTCTCAGGCCTGGAATCTGCTCGCAGCCCTCGCGACGGCGCCGCAGCCCTCAACCAGCACGACGCCGACTGGATCACCGGGCCCTACGCGCAACGGCTGAAGGTCCAGCGTGAATGGTCCCGGGCCGTGGCGGCCTGCCTGGGCTCGCTGGACTCGGCACTGCTGGTCACCGACGCGCAGGCAGCCGCCCGCGCGCTGCAGTGGCTCTCTGACCACGATGGCGGCCGCGCCCACTTGGTCTACCCCACCCCCGAGACCTCCGCGCAGGGCGGCGCGACCAGCAGCGAGCCACTGCCGGGACAGGCGCTGTGGGCCACCGACGTGGTCACCGTGGATGAAGAGATCGCTCAGCCGGTGCGCGCCGCGCTCACCGGCGTCGTCCTCGTCCCCGACCAGGCGGCAGCGGAAAAGCTGCTGGACCATCCTGATGTCCGTGCCGCAGTGACTTCCCAGGGCGTGATCCTGCGCACGGGGGAGCGGATCGGCGGCACCGCGGTGGAGAACGCTGAAGTGACGCTGACGGCGCAGATCGATGAGCTCACCGACCGGATCTCTGCTGCCGAGGGGGAGCTAAAGGAGTCCGCCCGGCGCCTGGAGGCGGCCCGGACGAACCTCGCTGCCGCCGAGATCCAGGTCAACGAGACATTGGAGGCAGTCCAGGCCAAGGACTCCGCCCTGGCCTCGACGACCGAGCAGCTCAAGCGGCTGCGCGCTGAGATGACGCGCCTGCAGGAACGGGCCGCGGGATTCGAGAAGGAGATTCTCGACGCGGAGGAGGCCGCCCGTGACGCCGCCGAACAGCTCGAGGAGATCACCGCACGGCTCGAGGCCGCCCAGAATGAGGAGCTCGTCGAAGAGCCCTCCACGCAGGAGCGCGACCGGCTCTCCGAGAAGGCCTCGGCGGCACGGCGTGAGGAAGTCGACGCGCGCCTAGCGCTGCGGGCGGCCGAGGAGCAGCACAAGCAGCTGTTGGAGCGGGCCGCCTCGCTACGCCGCTCCGCCCAGGCAGAGGAACATCGCCGCGAGCAGGCCCGCCGTGCTGCTACGGCCAGGAACGAGCGCGCCCAGCAGGCTGAGCAGATTCAGCAGGAGGCCCAGGAGGCCGTTGAGGCGCTAGAGACGGTGCTCGCCCGTGCCCAGGCGGCCCGTGAGAATACCCAGGCTCAGCATGAGCTCCTGCAGAAGAAAGCCAAGGAAGTCAGCGAGTCGCGGGCCCGCGAATCCCGGCAGCTGGAGGAGATCACCCAGCGCCTGCACCAGGCCGAAGTCCGGCAGACGGAGCTGCGCTTGGCACTGGAAGCCGCCGAGAAGCGCGCGGAGGAAGAGCTCAGCCTCACTCCCGAGTACCTGATCGAGCACTACGGACCCGACCAGCCAGTTCCGGACCCCGACGCCGAACCGTCCCCGAGCACGCAGCCCAGCTCGGAGTCGGCTCAGCAAGAGGCCGACGTCGTCGGGCGTCCCTACGTCCGGCGCGAGCAGGAAGCCCGGCTGGCGCAGGCGCGCAAGGATCTCAAAGCACTCGGCAAGGTCAATCCGCTGGCGCTGGAGGAGCATGCGGCGCTGGAGGAGCGCCACCGGTATCTACAGGAGCAGCTGAGCGACCTCAAGCGGTCACGTCAGGACCTGCTGGACATCATCAGCGAGGTCGACGCGACCGTCGAGAAGGTCTTCACTGAGGCCTGGGAAGAGACCCGGGTGCAGTTCGAGCGGGTCTTCTCGCGGCTCTTCCCAGGTGGTGAGGGACGCTTGGAGCTGACCAACCCCGAGGACATGCTCACCACAGGCATCGAAGTCCATGCCAGGCCCCCGGGCAAACGCATTCGGCGGCTCTCCTTGCTCTCCGGCGGTGAACGCTCACTCACTGCCGTGGCACTGCTGGTGGCGATCTTCAAGGCTCGCCCCTCGCCGTTCTATGTGATGGACGAAGTCGAGGCAGCTCTGGACGACACCAACCTCTCTCGACTGCTGGTGATCTTTGAGGAGCTGCGGGAAAGCTCCCAGCTGATCGTCATCACCCACCAGAAGCGCACCATGGAGATCGCCGACGCGCTCTATGGAGTCTCCATGCGCCAGGACGGTTCGACCCGAGTCATCTCCCAGCGTCTCTCCCGCGACCAGGACGACGACGGCGCAGGTACCGCTCCGTAGTCTGTGGCAGCCCGGACGGAGGCTCTCGGGGAGTAGCAGCAGTGCCGGAGGAACAGAACCGGTCCCGGCGGCGTTGTGCATCCGATGTGACCACTCAGGCTGACCCCGCGCGCCGGACCCCCATCCCTTCGGAGCTGAAGGTGATGATCCTCTCGGCGTTTATCATCGCCATTGGCTTCGGGATCGTAGCTCCCATCCTTCCGCAGTACGCCTCCGACTTCGGCGTCTCCGCCATGGCCGTTTCCGCGGTGGTCTCAGCCTTCGGGCTCTTCCGTCTGCTCTTCGCGCCGCTCTCTGGCCGCCTGACTCAGGCGCTGGGGGAGACCCCGGTCTACACGATCGGACTGCTTATCGTCGCGGCCTCCATGATCGCCACGGCCTTCGCCCCCAGCTATGAGCTGCTGCTGCTCTTCCGTGCCGTGGGCGGCATCGGTTCCACGTTCTTCACCGTGTCCGCGATGACGTTCCTGGCGCGCAAAGCCCCGCCACACATCCGCGGCCGGGTGGCAGGGGCCTACGCCTCGGCCTTCCTCATCGGCAACGTCGCGGGTCCCCTCCTAGGATCGGTGCTGCTGGTCTTCGGACCCAGGGTGCCGTTCCTCATCTACGGCGGAGCGCTCATACTCGCCGCCGGGGTCGTCTTCTTCATGCTGCGGGCCTCCCGCCTGGAGGACCGGAAGACCCGCGACGCCCGGGAGAAGGCCACCGTGGGTGAGGCCTGGCAGAACCTCAGCTATCGCGCCGCCCTAACCTCTGGCTTCGCCAACGGCTGGGCAAGCTTCGGCGTGCGCAACTCCGTGGTTCCGCTCTTTGCCGCGAGCGCCTTTGTGGGCACCGGCTGGATCATCGACTCCTCGCAGCTGGCCGGCCTGGCGCTGGCCGTCTTCGCCGGCGGCAACGTCGCCGTGGTCACCACCCTGGCCAAGAAGACTGACGTGTGGGGGCGGCGTCCTCCCATGATCGTGGGCCTCAGCATCGCAGCCCTGGCTACCGGGACCTTGGGGCTCGCGCCGGAGCCCTGGGTCCTGCTGCTGCTGAGCCTCATCGCCGGCGCCGGCACTGGACTGGTGGTACCAGCCCAGCAGGCCGCAGTCGCTGACATCGTCGGGGAGGGACGCAACGGCGGATCGGTGGTCTCGGCCTTCCAGATGACGCAGGACCTCGGCTCCATCCTGGGTCCCCTGCTGGTGGGCTTGCTGGTGGATCTCCTGGGCTATGAGTGGGCTTTCGGCCTCACCGGTCTGGTGCTCCTGGTCGGCGCCGCCGCCTGGGCTGCCGCCCCTGAGACTCTGCCGGGCCGGGGCAGTCCGACGGTGCCGACCACGCCCACTACCGGGGCGCAGCCGATCGTCTCCGCCGAGGAAACAGCCGAGGGGCCGAACACCAGCCGCAGCTGATACTCGACCCCTCGGTCGTGTGAGAGTTCTGAAGGCGACTTACCGCACCGCGGTCTCCGCGGGGGTGCCTTCGATGATGTAGGCCTCGGTCTCGTGCGCCACCGCGTCGATACCGCCGGCCTCGACCTCCGGGTCCACGCGGAACCCGATGGTCTTGTGAATGGCCATGCCGATGATGTAGGTCACCACGAAGGTGAAGACCAGGGTGACCACGCAGGCCACGATCTGGGCGACCAGGAGGTCGAAGCCGCCGCCGAGGAGGATACCGCCGCGGCCGTCGCCGATCAGCTCCTCACGGCCGAAGAGGCCGATCGCGATGGTGCCCCAGAGGCCGGCCACGAAGTGGAGACCGACGACGTCGAGGGTGTCGTCGTACTTGCCGTACTTGAAGTCCACGGCGAAGCAGCAGATCACGCCGGAGACCAGACCCAGGATGATGGCGCCCAGCGGCGAGAGGAAGGCGACTGCCGGAGTGATGGCCACCAGTCCTGCCACGATGCCTGAGGCGGCACCGACGGGCGTGGGCTTCTTGCCGCGGGCCCATTCGGTGAGCAGCCACGCCACCAGGGCTGCGGCAGGTGCCAGCATGGTGTTGATCCAGTTCAGGGACGCCTCGGCGCCGTCAGCGGCCTCGCCGATGTTGAAGCCGAACCAGCCGAACCAGAGGATGGAGGCACCCAGCAGCACGAACGGCACGTTGTGCGGCTTGTTGGGGGCAAAGTTGCTGCGCGGGCCGATCACCAGGACCAGGGCAAGGGCCGCCATACCGGCGCACATGTGGACCACGAGGCCTCCGGCGAAGTCGACTGCCTCGCCCACGGCGTCACCGATCAGTCCGCCTTCAACCAGCAGTCCGCCGTCGCCCCAGACCCAGAAGGCCAGCGGTGCGTAGACCAGGGTCAGCCAGATCGGCACGAAGATCATCCATGCGGAGAACTTGGCGCGGTCAGCGATGGCACCGGAGATCAGTGCGGTGGTGATGATCGCGAAGGTGGCGCCGAAGCCCACCCAGACCAGCGAGTCGTCGCCGGCTTCGAAGGACTCGTAGAGCGCGAAGTCAGCGCCCGGGTTGCCGAAGAGTCCGCCGGCCACGGCGTCGGCGCCTGCGATCGCGTTGCCCCACAGCGCCCAGGTCAGGGCCACCAGGCCCATGGCTGCGAAGCTCATCATCATCATGTTGACGGCTGAGCGGGTCTGCGACAGACCGCCGTAGAACAGAGCGAGTCCGGGCGTCATGAACAGCACGAGAGCGCCTGCGACGACGACCCATACAACGTCTGGGATATCCATGTGTCCCTCCAGGAAACTTCACGTACCGATGTATTTCACCGGTGCGAGCTGTTCCCATGGTGTTCTACGTGTGTTTCACATGGTGGGCCCAAATGTTTCTCCGGAGTTAAATCTCTCCGGCGAAATGCGATTAGTTCTCCTCCAGGAGAGCGTCGACGAAGGCTTCCGCCTCGAACGGCGCCAGGTCGTCAGCACCCTCGCCCAGGCCGATGAGCTTGACCGGAACGCCCAGCTGACGCTGGATAGCCACCACGATGCCGCCGCGAGCGGTGCCGTCGAGCTTGGTCAGGACGATACCGGTGACATTGACGACCTCGGAGAAGACCTTGGCCTGGTTCAGGCCGTTCTGCCCCGTCGTGGCGTCGAGCACCAGCAGAACCTCGTCCACCTCGGACTTCTTCTCGATGACGCGCTTGACCTTGCCCAGCTCATCCATCAGGTTCGCTTTGTTCTGGAGGCGGCCTGCGGTGTCGACCATGACGACGTCGGCCTCCACCTCGATTGCCTTCTCCACGGCTTCGAACGCCACTGAGGCGGGATCAGCTCCCTCGATAGGGGAGGAGACCGTGGGCACGCCCACTCGCGCGCCCCAGGTGGTCAGCTGCTCCGCGGCGGCTGCGCGGAAGGTGTCAGCCGCGCCGAGCACCACGTCCTTATCCTCAGCCACGAGTACGCGGGCCAGCTTGCCCACGGTGGTGGTCTTGCCCACGCCGTTGACGCCGACCACCATGACCACCGCGGGCCGGCCCTCGGCCTGCAGGTTCAGGCTGCGGTCCAGCGTGGGGTCCACGAGCTTGGTGAGCTCTTCGTGCAGCATGGCCCGAACCCGCTGCGGGTCGGTGGTGCCTTCCACCTTGACGCGCTGCTTCAGGGCGTCCACCAGCTCCAGGGCCGGATCGGTGCCCAGATCTGCCATGAGCAGGGTCTCTTCGATCTCGTCCCAGACGTCGTCGTCGATGGAGTCCTGACTCAGCAGGGCAAGCAGGGACTTGCCGAAGATGTTGTTGGACTTGATCAGCCGGGCGCGCAGACGTGCCAGGCGTCCGGCCACGGGCTCCGGGGTCTCGACGGCGGGCTCCGCCGCGGTCTCTTCCGGGGCCTCCGGCTCCACAAGCGTCCCGGTAGCTGTGGCGCCGCTGGCCTCGCCGGCGGAATCCTCCGCGGCGCCGGGCGGGAGATCGTGCTCATCCCGGGTCTCCGGATAGCGCTTCTTGGTCTCCGCCGGGCTGAGAGGGCGGCCGCGGACCAGGAAGAAGCCCACTAGGCCCACCAGAATGACGGCAAGGACAATGAAGGTGATCAGAACTGAAGAATCCACGTCCTCAAGTCTCCCATACCGGTGCCGCGCAGGGGCCGGATGTGGGAAGGCACCGCCGGCCCGAACGGAGGGGGCGGCGGCTCAGCGCTCGCGGAAGCGCTGGGAGACGCGGTCTACGGTGGACCGCGCCACGCGGCTCACCTGGGTAGCCACTCCGCCCTCGCGCGGGGCTTCGGCCAGAGCAGACACGGTCTCCTTGAGAGAGGCCAGCTGCTTCTCCGCTGCAACCAGGCGCGCGTCGAAGGCGGAGAGCTGAGCGCTCAGGCGTTCCTCCGAGGCCGTCTCCAGAGTCTCGAACCGCCGCTCGGCGGCGGCAATACGCTCGGTCAGCGCCGTGATCTGCTCCGTGTGGGAGGCCAGCTTCGTCTCCGTGTGTCCCACGTGCTGCAGCTGCTGGGCCGCTTCCTGTGCGGTCTGCACGGAGGCCATGACCTCGCGACGGGTGGCCTCGACCGTCTCACGCAGCTGGGCGTAGTCCACTTCGCGCACCTGCTCCAGGCGCTCGTAGACTCCGCGCAGCTCCAGGACCAAGTCCCGCTGGTGGCTCAACAGTGCGGTGACCACCTCTCGGGCGTTCTGCCCCAGATCCTCGTCGGCGGTGATCTCCTCGGCAATGATGTCTTCAGCGGTGTCCTCGTCGGCGGTGCGGTCAGCTGCCTCGGTCGTCTCATTTGCCATCGTCGCTGTGGTCCCCTCGAGCAAACGGTATGAAGAATATTGGTGATTCTGTGGTGGTCAGGTCTCTCGGCGCTCATGCCCTGTGCCGATACTACTGGCCCTCAGGCGTCCTGGGCGTGCTCCTGGGGCCGTCCGTAGATGACGTCGAAGAAACTGCGACGACGCCAGGAGGGTTTGGCTTCGGGTGCTTTCATGCGTCCTGAAGGGTCCTCAGCACGTCCGTGTGCCCTGTGCGGCGGGCGTGGAAGGGTGCCTCGGCTCATGGCTGCGGCTCGGGCGCGGCGGGCGGCACGCTCACGAAGCTCCTGTGGCACCGCTGCCGCCCCGATGTGAGCCGGCACCTGCAGCGCATTGACATCCGTTCCCGCCAGGGCCCGCAGCCCCGCTGCGGGGAACTCGGCCAGCTGCTGAACGAACGCGCCGCGCTGGCCGTAGGCGGCGGCGCGTGCGCGGTGCGCGGCGGTCAGCGCAATGGCGTCCTGAGCCCGGCGCAGCACCTCCGGATGGGCGTGGAGGGCGCGTGCGGCACGGCGGTGACCCTCCTCGGCGGCGCGCAGGTGTTCGAGGTGAGCGGTCAGAGCTGACAGGATGACGCCGGCGTCGTCGGTGCTGGGAAGGTCCTGAATTTGGCTCACATTGTTACTCTAGGGCGTTGAGATACTGTGCGTCGGCCACAAGCTTCAAGCAGGAGCTGAAGACCGTGCGCACCCGGCCAGCTCATTTCAAGAACCTAAGGAACCGACGCACACCGTGTTCAACTCCCTCTCTGATCGCCTGACAGCGACCTTCAAGAACCTCCGCGGCAAAGGGAAGCTGACAGAAGCCGATATTGACGGCACCGCCCGCGAGATTCGCCGAGCCCTGCTGGACGCCGATGTTGCCGTTCCGGTGGTCCGTGAGTTCATCGGCCGCATCAAGGAGCGGGCGATGGGCGCGGAGGTCTCGGAGGCGCTGAATCCGGGGCAGCAGGTCGTCAAGATCGTCAACGAGGAGCTTGTGGGCATCCTCGGCGGCCAGACCCGCGAGCTGCAGTTCGCCAAGCAGCCGCCCACCATCATCATGCTCGCCGGCCTCCAGGGCGCCGGCAAGACCACCCTGGCGGGCAAGCTGGCCTTCCACCTGAAGAACAAAGGTCACGCTCCTCTCCTGGTGGCCTGTGACCTGCAGCGTCCCAACGCCGTGCGTCAGCTTCAGGTCGGCGGTGAGCGCGCCAACGTTCCCGTTTACGCGCCGCACCCAGGAGTCTCCTCCGAGGCTGAAGTTCCCACCGGGGACCCTGTCGCCGTCGCCCGCGACGGCGTAGCCACCGCGCGGGAGAAGCTTCACGACGTCGTCATCATCGACACCGCCGGGCGACTCGGCGTGGACTCCGAGCTCATGCAGCAGGCAGCCGACATCAAGGCCGCTGTGGGAGCGCACGAGACCCTCTTCGTCATCGACGCGATGATCGGTCAGGACGCGGTGAACACCGCTCAGGCCTTCAACGAGGGCGTGGACTTCACCGGCGTGGTCCTGACCAAGCTCGACGGCGACGCTCGAGGCGGTGCGGCTCTGTCCGTGGCGCAGGTGACCGGCAAGCCCGTCATGTACGCCTCCACCGGTGAAGGCCTGAAGGACTTCGAGGTCTTCCACCCGGATCGGATGGCCCGCCGGATCCTCGACATGGGCGATGTCTTGAGCCTCATCGAGCAGGCTGAGGCCAGCTGGGACAAGGCCGAGGCCGAGAAGATGGCCAAGAAGTTCGCCGACCAGGAGGACTTCACCCTTGAGGACTTCCTGTCTCAGATGCAGCAGCTGAAGAAGATGGGCTCCATGAAGAAGCTGCTGGGCATGATGCCCGGGGCTCAGGGCATGCGTCAGCAGCTGGATCAGTTCGATGACGCCTCCATTGGCCGCATCGAGGCGATCATCTACTCGATGACCCCTCATGAGCGCAACGCGCCCAAGATCATCAACGGTTCGCGCCGCGCGCGCATCGCCAAGGGCTCCGGAGTTCACGTCTCCGAGGTCAACATGCTCCTGGAGCGCTTCGGCCAGGCCCAGAAGATGATGAAGAAGATGGCAGGCGGCGGTATGCCCGGGATGCCGGGTATGCCCGGCGGGGGAATGCCGGGGATGCCCGGAGCCGGGGCCGGCCGCAAGAAGGCCAAGGGGGCCAAGCCCAAGAAGTCCAAGGGTAAGTCCGGCAACCCGGCCAAGGCGGCCCAGCAGGCTCGTGAGACGGAGCTGCGCCGTCAGCAGCAAGCCTCCAAGCGCATGGACGGCTCCAGCTTCGGCGCTGGGACCGAGGACTTCGCGCCCGAGGACCTCAGCCTCCCCAAGGGATTCGAGAAATACCTGAAGTAATGGCATAATTGCCGGGTACTTTGCTCTGCCCGCGGGCACCCTCTATTCTCGCGGGCCGGACAATAGTTCACAGCGGCGCACCGATATCAGCATGATCCCCACCTGCTTTCGGTGCTCTGACCGCGCACAGACTCAGATACAGGAGTAACCACACCAGTGGCAGTCAAGATTCGTCTCAAGCGGTTCGGCAAGATCCGCAGCCCGCACTACCGCGTCGTCGTCGCCGATTCCCGCACCAAGCGTGACGGCAAGGCGATCGAGGAGATCGGCAAGTACCACCCCACCGAGGAGCCCTCGTTCATCGAGATTGACTCCGAGCGTGCTCAGTACTGGCTCTCCGTGGGCGCCCAGCCCTCCGAGCAGGTCCTTCAGCTGCTGAAGATCACCGGCGACTGGCAGAAGTTCAAGGGGATCGACGGCGCCGAGGGCACCCTGAAGACCAAGGCTCCCAAGGAGGAGTTCGTGGCCCCCAACAAGGGCTCGGTCATCGTCGAGAAGGCAGAGGCCCCCAAGGCTGAAGAGGCTCCCGCTGAGGAGCCCGCGGCTGAAGAGGCTGCTGAGGAGAAGGCTGAGTAATTCATGGGTACTGATGCTGTGATCACCGACGCCGTGGAGCACCTGGTCCGCGGCATCGTGGACTCCCCGGACGAGGTCGACGTGCGCCGCAAGAACGGCCGCCGCTACGACACCGTCCAGGTGCGAGTCAGCCCAGAGGACCTCGGACGCGTCATCGGCCGCGCCGGACGCACCGCCAAGGCCCTCCGCACCGTGGTCTCAGCACTGCCCGGTGGTGACAACGTTCGCGTCGACGTCGTCGACACTGACCGTCGCCGCTGATTACCGCCTTCCATGGCACACACTGAATACGACAGCGACCCGCAGGCACACCCCGAAGGGGGTGAGCGCCTGCGGGTCGCTCGCATCGGCAAGCCCCACGGCATCAAGGGCGAGGTCACCGTTCAGCTCTACACTGACGAGCCCGCCGATCGGCTGGCTCCCGGCACGGTCCTGATCCGCGAGGCCGGCAAAGACACCCAGAACACCGCGACGACGACGCTCACCGTTTCCTCGCAGCGCTGGAACAAGCAGATCTGCCTCCTCGGATTCCAGGAGGTTCCCGACCGGAATGCGGCAGAGGCCCTGCGCGGCTCGACGCTCTACGGAGAAGTCACCGCCGAGCCCGACGACGAAGAGGGCTGGTACAGCCATGAGCTGGAAGGCCTGCCCTGCATCGGTGAGGGTGGACACTCCTTCGGCACGGTTCTCGAGCTGCTGACCGGTCCTGCCCAGGACCTCTTGGTGGTCAAGACCCCCGAAGGGAAAGAAGTCATGGTGCCCTTCGTTGAAGAGATCGTGCCCGAGGTCGACCTGGAGGCCCGGCGGATCACCCTGACCCCGCCAGAAGGACTCTTCGACTGATGCGCATCGATGCCCTCTCGATCTTCCCGGAGTTCTTCGAGGTCCTCGATCTGTCCCTCATCGGCAAGGCCCAGCGGGACGGCCTCTTGCAGATCAACCGCGTCCAGCTGCGCGACTATGCCTTCGACCGGCACCGCACGGTAGATGACACGCCCACCGGCGGTGGGGCGGGCATGGTGATGAAGCCCGAGCCCTGGGCCCTGGCCCTGGAGGACGTGCTGGCCTCAGAGGGCTCGGCGGCACGGCCCACGCTCATCATCCCGACCCCCTCCGGTGAGGTCTTCACTCAGGCTGCGGCTCAGGAGCTGGCCGAACACCAGCACCTGGTCTTCGCGCCCGGACGATTCGAAGGCATCGATGAGCGCGTCACCGACTGGGCTGCCGAGCGCTTCGAGGTGCGGCGACTAAGCATCGGCGACTATGTGCTCAACGGGGGAGAGGTCGCCGTCGTCGTCATGGTCGAGGCCATCACCCGTCTCATTCCTGGCGTCATCGGCAACGAAGAGTCTCTGGCGGAGGAGTCCCACAGCGACGGTCTGCTGGAATACCCGGTCTACACCAAGCCTGCCCAATGGCGCGGCCGCAGCGTGCCCGAAGTGCTGCTTTCCGGGGACCACGCCAAGATCGCGGCATGGCGGCAGGAGCAGCAGCGGCAGCGCACGCGCCAGGTCCGTCCTGACCTCTGGGACGCGTGGCTGGAAAACCACTCCGCCGACCAGTAGACTTATGCGCTGTGCCTGCTGGGCGTGCCATCTGCCATGGGGGATGAGCGTCAACAGACAGGCCCCGGCGTCGGACATCGGGTCCGCGCCGGAAAACAAAGCCTTCATGACTCGAGATGCGAGCGCGGCTGCGCTCACATCCTAAGGTCCATGACCTTGAGGCAACTGACCTGTGGCAGGAGCCTTCAGTAGGAGAAACGATGCAGAAGCTCGATTTCGTTGATGCAGCAAGCCTGCGCGATGACGTTCCGGAGTTCGGCCCCGGCGACACCGTCAACGTGCACGTCAACATCGTTGAGGGTAAGACCACCCGTGTCCAGGTGTTCAAGGGCTACGTGCTCGGCCGCCAGGGCAAGGGCGTCGGCGAGACCTTCACCGTGCGCAAGGTGTCCTTCGGCGTCGGTGTGGAGCGCACCTTCCCGGTCCACTCCCCGGTGATCGAGAAGATCGAGGTCGTCGCCCGCGGTGACGTCCGCCGCGCCAAGCTGTACTACATGCGTGAGCGCCACGGCAAGGCTGCACGTATTCGCGAGAAGCGTGAGTCTGCAGTGGCTCGCGCCAAGGGCCAGAACGTTGAGGCAGTCGAGGCCTGATCCTTCCGGTCTGATGCTCGTCACCGGATTCTTCCGGTGAGAGCGCGCCATGCACGTGACAGAGAACCCTGAGACTCCCGAGCAAGCCTCGGAGTCTCAGGGTTTTTCTGCGTCAGCTCCGGGGCCGGGGGGACCCCGGCTCCCTCTCGGCCGGCGAGGCCGGCCTTCACGCCTGAAGTCTGTTCCGGGGCCGGGGGAACGGCGCTCGGCTCGCCGCTGGAGACAGCGCGTGCTCCTGGTGGTCGGCGTCGTGGTGCTCGCGGCGCTGCTGAGCACCGCGCTGCGCCTCTTCGTGGTGGACATCTACCGCGTGAACCAGGTGTCGATGGAGCCCACCCTGATCGACTCTGAGCGTATTGCGGTGCAGAAGCAGAGGCCTGATGAGGGATATCAGCGCGGGGACATCATCGTTTTTGACGGCGAGGGTTCGTTCACCGCCTACCGCGGCAGCGACCAATGGCTGACTCGCGCCGCCGAGCGTGTGGGGCACTGGGTGGGAGCGACTTCCCCCTCGGGCGTCTACGTCAAACGGGTCATCGGAGTCGGCGGCGACAGGGTGGCCTGCTGCGACGATCAGGGCCGGCTGCTCATCAATGGTGAACCGCTGGAGGAGACGTATCTCGCGGAGCCGGCGTCGTCGGAGGCGCCCGCCTCTGACCTGCCGTTCGACGTGGAGGTTCCCAAGGGGCGTGTGTGGGTCATGGGAGACAACCGGGAGGAGTCGGTAGACTCCCGTGCCCTGCTGGGAGCCCCGGGCGGGGGTATGATCAGCGAGGACCGCATCATCGGGCGCGCCACATCTGTGGTGTGGCCCGTGAACGAGCGGCGAAGTCTGGATGAAGGTTGAGGTCAGCGATGAGTGAAGCAGCGGAACCCGCGGCCTCCGGAAGCACTCCTCACGAATCGGGCACACGGCGGGAGCGTCGGCAGCAGCGCAAGCGTCGGCTCAAGGACCGCAGTCCCGTGCTGGCGTTCTTCCTCGAGATGGCCACGATCATCGCCCTGGCGATCCTGATCTCCTTCATCATCAAGACGTTCTTTGCCCGGGCTTTCTACATCCCCTCCGAATCCATGCAGCCCACACTGGAGGTCGATGACCGCATCGTGGTCAATCTCCTGGCGCCCGGCGTCATGGACATTGAACGCGGCGATGTGGTGGTCTTCGAAGACACCCGAGCCTGGTGGGGAGAGGGCTCGGAGGCTGAGACCAATGCGGTGCAGGACGCTCTGGTCTTCATCGGGCTGATGCCGGACACCTCCTCCCACTACGTGGTCAAACGCGTGATCGGCACCGCCGGCGACACGGTGGAGTGCTGTGATGATCAGGGCCGCATCCTCATCAACGGTGAGCCCATCGACGAGCCCTATCTCTATCCGGGCGACCAGCCCAGCGCCACGGAGTTCAGCGTGACCGTGCCCGAAGACTCTGTCTGGCTCCTGGGCGACCATCGCTCCGCCTCCGCCGATTCTCGAGCCCATGTGCACGAGGAGGACGGCGGGGCCGTGCCCGAGGAGGACATTATTGGGCGCACCTCTGCAGTGATCTGGCCTCTGGGGCGGATCGGCGGCGGCGGCAGTGAGCGCGAGCCCTTTGACCATGTCCCCGATGCGCAGTCGAGTACCCAGTAGGTCCATGCCGAAGAATGCCACACTGCTCCCGGAACTCGCCCTCGCGGCAGAAACCGGAGCGCGATTTGTTGCCGGCGTGGACGAGGTAGGCCGCGGCGCACTTGCAGGTCCCGTCACGATCGGTGTGGTCGTGGTGGATCTCCACGCCGAGATCTTCTCCTCCGTAGACCCCAGCACCGGGGTCTGCCCACCCCTGGACGGGGTGCGTGACTCCAAACTGCTCAAAGCCGACGCGCGCAGCAGTTGGCACCCGAAGATCTGTGAGCACGCCACGGCCTACAGCGTCCAGCACCGTTCGCCCGCCGACATCGACGCGCACGGCCTCAGCGCCGCCATGCGCGCGGCTGGGAACGCCGGTCTCAACGCCGTGGAGGCACAGCTGGGCCGTCCTGTGGACATGGTGATCCTCGATGGCTCCCACGACTGGCTCACCGGAGGCGCCTCGCCCCGGGTCCGGACGATGGTGAAGGCCGATCTGAGCTGTCTCTCCGTGGCCTGCGCCAGCGTGCTCGCCAAAGTCGAGCGCGATGAGCTCATGGCGACCCTGGACGCGCGCAGCCCCGGCTACGGCTGGGCTTCCAACAAGGGATACGGCTCCAGCGCTCACCGGGAAGCCATCTCTCAGCTGGGCGCGAGCCCCTATCACCGCCGCAGCTGGAACCTCGGAGTGCAGGCTCTGCCGGGACTCTGACCGGGGACAGTGTGCCGCCGCTGGGTGTTCCGCGGCTGGTTACTTTTCCCCACCTGCGACGCCGAGTCTGAGACACGCCCACCACTGCGCAGCTGTTCCGGATCACCTCTTCTTCACCGCGTTTCCCACCGATCCTTGACGAGACGGAAGGGAGTCGCTCATGCGGACGAAGGATCACACCGGGGTGCTCGGCGAGGAGCATGCGGCTAAGCACTTGGTGGGCTTGGGATTCCAGATGCTCGACCGTCGCTGGCGCACTCGCACCGGGGAGCTGGACCTGGTGATGCGCGACGGCGGCGTGCTCGTCGGCGTCGAAGTGAAAACCCGTCGCGGGGTGGGATACGGGCATCCCCTGGAGGCGGTCACCCCGGCGAAGCTGCGGCGTCTGCATCGGTTGATCGCAGAGTACGCCGCTGAACACGGTCTGCGGGCGGTGCCTCGGCGCATCGACGCCGTCGCAGTGCTGCTGCCGCCAGTCCGGGGTGCGCGGTCATCGCAGACAGCACCAGGGATCCGGATGAACTCGGCGACACCGATGAATCATCCGGTGATCGAGCATCTGAGGGACGTCGCGCTGTGAGCATGGGACGGACCCGAGGGGTCGTGCTGATCGGTATGCAGGGCCACGTCATCGAGGTGGAGGCCGACGTCGGCCAGTCCCTGCCGTCCTTTATTCTCCTGGGACTTCCGGACGCAGCGCTGCGGGAGAGCCAGGACCGTATCCGTTCGGCGGCGAAGAACGCGGGCCTGGATCTGCCGGCGCGGCGGCTGACTGTCAACCTGTTTCCAGCGTCGCTGCGCAAGTCAGGTTCGGGGCTTGACCTGGCCATTCTGATGAGCGCGTGGGCTGCCGATGGACGTGTGACCGGGACCGACGGAATCGTTTTCCTCGCCGAGCTCGGCCTCGACGGGAGACTGCGTCCTGTGCGTGGTGTGCTGCCCGCGGTGGCTTCCGCGGCCGCAGACGGTGTCTCCACGGTGGTGGTGGCCAAGGAGAATGCGACAGAAGCCGCCCTGGTTCCCGACCTCCAGGTCTTGGCCGCCGACCATGTCATCGAACTCGCGGCACTGTTTCGCGCCCCCGGTGCTCACGACATTCCGGAGGCTGCGGCTCATCAGGTAGAGCGGTATGAGGGCGGAGTGCCTCAGGACGGCACCCCCGAGGGCGTCGGAGTAGGTCCGGATCTGCAGGAGGTACGCGGGCAGCACGAGGCGCGCTTCGCCCTGGAGATGGCCGCTGCTGGTGCTCATCATCTTTTACTGATGGGTGCCCCCGGTGCGGGCAAGACGATGCTCGCCGAACGGCTGCCATCGATCCTGCCGCCCCTGCAGACTGATCAGGCTATGGAGGTGACGGCGATCGAGTCGATCTCAGCCGGCGCCCGCAGCGTACGAACCTTGCGTCGCAGACCGCCCTTCGAGGCCCCGCATCACAGTGCCTCGGCCGCAGCCATCGTCGGCGGGGGCGCCCGCGTCCCTTCACCGGGGGCGGCCACGCGTGCGCACCACGGGGTGCTTTTTCTGGACGAGGCGCCGGAGTTTCACCGGCAGGTCCTGGACTCCTTGCGGCAGCCCATGGAGACCGGGCGCATCAGCCTGCACCGAGCGGCCGGAGTCGTGACCTATCCGGCGCAGTTCCAGCTGGTCATGGCAGCGAATCCATGTCCCTGCGGCCTGAACGTAGGCCGGGGCACCGGCTGCACGTGCACCGTCGCGCAGCGCCGCAGCTACCTCACCCGCATCTCGGGCCCCCTCATGGATCGTATTGATCTGCAGGTGCACGTCGAGAGGCCAAGCTCGGCGGCGCTGGCTCTGTCGGAATCGGCTGAGTCCTCGGCGACGGTGCTGGAGCGGGTCGTCCGAGCCCGGGAGGCACAGCGGGAACGGCTCTCACGCTATGGTCTGCAGCGCAACAGCCAAGTTCCGGTCAGTCTCTTCTTCGGCGCCTTGAAGATCTCACCGGGAACTACCGCCCAGCTCGACAGCGCGTTGGATCATGCACTGTTGTCCCTGCGCGGCTACGTGCGGGTGCTGCGTCTCGCCTGGACGCTCTCCGACCTGGCCGGCAGCGCACAGCCTGGGGCCGATGACATCGACGCTGCCATGCAGCTGAGACTGCAGACGGGGCGCTCATGACGGCCTCGCCCCTTCCGGCGGCCAGCACAGAATGGGCCGCCCCAGAGATCCGCCAGACACGTGCAGCCCTCAGCCGGGTGATCGAACCCGGGGACCTGCTTGCCCAGGTGCTCATTGCGGAGTTGGGGCCGCTGGAGGCCTACGGACGCATCTGTGCGAGCGGGGGCCCAGGAGACGCCCTGCAGCAGCGCGTCGGTGAGACGGCAGAGACCGCTGGACTCAGTGCACGTCAACGACGGCTCACTGATGCCCTTCCCCGGTGGCGCGCTCGACTGCGACAGGTCCAGGGCCCACGGGACCTGAGATCCATGCAGCAACTCGGAGGTGGCCTTATCATCCCCGAGGACTCGGCGTGGCCCGCCGCGCTCAACGACCTCGGTCCGATGGCCCCCACGGCCCTGTGGTTCCGTGCAGGGCCGCGAGAAGGGACCTCCGGAGCAGAGGGGGATCCCTATGAGCGATTCCTCCGCAGAATGCCGCCGCACCACCGTGCCATCGGGATCGTCGGGTCACGGGAGATGACCGACTACGGCGGGCGGGTGGCCGTGCAGCTCAGCAGCGAACTGGCAGGTCGGGACGTGTGCATCCTCTCGGGCGGGGCCTACGGTGTAGACGCCGCGGCTCATCGTGGGGCACTCAAAGCTCAGGCGCCCTCCGAGCGGGCACCGACCATCGCGGTCCTGGCAGGCGGTCTGGACCGGTGGTACCCGGCGGGCAATGAGCCGCTGCTTCGCGGTATCGGCAACACGGGGCTGCTGCTCTCGGAGATGGCACCGGGTTCCTCGCCCACTAAGCACCGCTTCCTGCACCGCAACCGCATGATCGCTGCCCTGGCAGCAGCAACGGTGGTCGTGGAGGCACGCCGCCGCAGCGGAGCACTGTCCACCGCGCACCATGCGCTGGGCCTCGGTCGCCCCGTGGGTGTGGTCCCCGGCAGCGTCTTCTCTGCCAGTTCCGAGGGCTGTCACCGGCTGCTCAGGGACTCACCAGCACAGGTGATCACCGACGCCGCAGACATACTCCACTTGCTGCTGCCCGACGGGGGCGCCCTCAGCACCGGGTCCGCGGACGAACCCCAGAACACAGCCGAAGCCGTATGCACCACGCAGCGGGAGCAGCTGGACGCGCTGGGCGAAGTGGACCAACGGGTCTGGGATGCCCTGCCGGCGCGCCGGTTCACCTCCGTCGGAAAACTCAGCGAAGTTGCAGGACTGGCCGTGCCCCAGGTGCTCGGCGGTCTGAACCGGATGCAGACTCTGGGTCTGGTTATCCGCAGGAACGGACACTGGGGGAGAGCCAGATAGAATGAAGGCGCTCATCAGGATGAGAAATCGGCAGAGGAGAGATCCCAGGTGCAACTCGTCAAGAGGTACCTCTACCTCGTTCTGTTCGTCGGGATCGCGGTATGGCTTCTGGCCGTACCCTCTGCTGATATGCGCGGGGTGGATACGTTCATGATGATGGTGCTGCTCCTGGCGGTGGCAGGCGCGGCCGTGGGCGAGGTAATCGGGCAGAAACGCTCAGCGCCCTGACCAATGCGCGCGAGATAAGCGCCTACACTGCCCGTATGTCCCAGCCTCAGCAGGACCCGCTCATCGATGAGTACTCCGTCTACCTTCGCCACGAGCGAGGACTCTCGGAGCACACCGTGCGCGGATACACCAGCGACCTGGCACAGCTGGCAACCTACCATGGACCGCTGCGGACCATGACGCTGGAGGGTCTGCGCTCCTGGCTGAGTCACCTCCATGCCGCCGGACTGAGCCGCAGCACACTAAACCGGAAAACGGCCGCTGTTCGGGCGTTCACCTCCTGGGCTCATCGCCGAGGACATCTCGCCGAAGATCCGGCAGTGCGCCTCCGCACTGCTCGCCGCGGCGCACACCTGCCCGAGACTCTTCAGCAGCAGCAGATGCAGGACCTCACCGAGCAGGTTCACGACCGCGGCTCGCAGTACGCCCAGCAGAAAGAGAAGAGCCCCGCCAAGTACGCCGCAGCCCTGCGCGACGCGGCAATGCTTGAGCTGCTTTATGCCACCGGCATGCGGGTTTCGGAGCTGGCGGCGCTGGACCTAGACTCCTTCGAACCGGAGAGACGGATGGTGAAAGTCCTGGGCAAGGGGAGCAAAGAGCGCATCATTCCGTTCGGGAAACCAGCCCAGGAAGCGCTACAGCGCTGGCTTGCCGAAGGGCGCCCCGTTCTGGCGGGGTCTTCTGCGGGCAAGGCCATGTTCCTCGGCGCCCGGGGCGGCAGAATCGACGTCCGCGTGGTCCGCCGCACCGTAGACGAAGCCCTACAGCAGCTCGGGACCACCGCTGCACGCGGCCCACACGCTCTTCGGCATACCGCCGCCACCCACATGCTCGACGGCGGAGCTGACCTGCGCACCGTCCAAGAAATGCTCGGTCACTCCTCTTTGTCCACTACCCAGGTCTACACACATATCTCCGTGGATCGCCTCAAACGTGCCTATGCCCAGGCACATCCGCGAGCCTAGGAGACTGGGCGGGTCGGGCATGGTGTCTCCAGTGGGCCTTCAATGTTAAGATGAACCTGTTCATCCACCAGGATGCGCTGTCTGGTCGTAGGGGAAGACGTACCAACAGCACTGTGGAGGATGGATATGTCTGATTACTCGCTGACCAGTGAGTTCGGGGCTCGTGGCGTACTGCACGTCCACTCTGCCCCCGCCGCGCTGTGCCCGCACGTCGAATGGGCAGTAGCGTCAGTCGTTGACGCTCGAGTGTCCTTCGACTGGACCGAGCAGCCCGCCGCGCCCGGGACCTACCGTGCCGAGCTGAACTGGCAGGGCCGGCAGGGCGTCGGGGCCAAGCTTGCCTCGACCCTGCGAAGCATGGGCCACCTGCGCTTTGAAGTCACCGAGGATCCGTCTCCCGGCTGTGACGGTGCCCGCTGGTCCCACACCCCTGACCTGGGAATCTTCCACGGGGTCATCGATACCCACGGCAACATCATGGTCTCCGAAGACCGCATCCGCTATGCCTATGAGCTGGGCGCCGGCGACCCGACCGTGATGTACCAGGAACTGTCTCTCGCCCTGGGTGAAGCATGGGATGAGGAGCTCGAGCCTTTCCGCCACGCGGCCGAGGGCGCGCCTGTGCGCTGGCTTACTCGGGTGGGCTGAGGCCCCCAGTCGCAGTCCTCGCTGACACTCCACACAACAGACGTGGGCGGTTCCCCCTCCAGAGGGGGAACCGCCCACGTCTGTTGAACGAACAGCTGCAGGGCGCGCTGCGCTGCAGCAGCGATGCCTACACCGTGCGGAAAGCCGCCACGGCGTTGTGCCCGCCGAATCCGAAGGAGTTGCACACGGCTACCTGCTGGCCGGCCCCGAGCTCACGAGGAGAGCCGGTGACCACGTCGAGCGGAATCTCCGGATCCTGGTGATCAAGGTTGATCGTCACGGGTGCCTGACGGTCGTGCAGGGCGAGCACGGTCAGCACGGACTCCACGGCGCCGGCGGCGCCGAGCAGGTGGCCCGTCTGGGACTTGGTCGCGGACACGCAGATGTTCTCCAGGTGATCCCCGAAGGCGGAACGCATCGCCACGTACTCGGGAATGTCACCCTTGGGGGTCGAGGTCGCGTGCGCGTTGACATGGGTCACGTCGGTCGGTGCGGCACCGGCCACGTCCAGGGCCTTGCGCAGGGCGCGGGTTGCACCCTGACCCTCGGGATCGGGGGCGGTGATGTGATGAGCATCGGAGGTGACGGCTCCGCCGGCAAGTTCGGCATAGATCGTCGCGCCTCGCGCCTTGGCGTGCTCCTCGGTCTCGATGACCAGGGCACCGGCTCCCTCGCCCATGACGAAGCCGTCGCGGTCCACGTCGTAGGGACGAGAAGCGGCGGCCGGATCATCATTGCGGCGGGAGAGCGCCTGCATGTTGCCGAAGGCGGCCAGAGGCAGCGGATGGATGGCGGCCTCGGTGCCGCCGGCCAGGACGACGTCGGCCTCTCCGCGGCTCAGCATGTCGTAGGCCATGATGAGGGCCTCCACACCGGAGGCGCACGCCGAGACGGCTGTGCGGGCCCCAGCCTGGGCACCCAGGTCCAGACTGATGGCGCCGGCGGCTCCGTTGGGCATCAGCATAGGCACAGTCATGGGCAGGACCCGTCGCGGGCCCTTCTCCCGGAGGGTGTCCCAGGAGTCCAGAAGAGTCCACACTCCGCCGATCCCTGTCGCGAAGCTCACGCCGAGGCGTTCGGGGTCCACCTCAGAATCAGCCAAACCGGCGTCAGCCCAAGCCTGTCGGGCTGCCACCATGCCCAGCTGCGTGGAGCGATCCATGCGCTTGGTCTCAGGCTTGGTGAGGACCTCGGAGGGCTCTACCGCGACCTCGGCGGCGAAGGTCACGGGAAGGCTGTACTGCTCCACCCAGTCGAACTCGAGGGTCTTAGCGCCGGGTGTGCCTGCCAGCGCGTTCTTCCAGAGGGTCGGCACGTCTCCACCCAGGGGGGTGGTGGCACCGAGGCCAGTGATGACGAAGCGGCGGGACATGGCTCTACCTTCTTGCAGTCGAATTGATCTGTGGTCTTGCTCTTCGTGCAGGAGTTCCGTGGAGGGGCCGGGGGTGTGGCGGCCACGGATCGAGTCGGCGGCTGCCGGTGCGAGCGCTGGTCCAGCTGCTGCGCACCGGCATGCCGGCTTTCACAGCACCAGTCAAACAGCCCGGAGGCTTCGTGACGGGTTACCCCGCAGGGGCGCTGTGAGGGAGAGCCGACGCGAAGGGACTCAGCCCTGAGCGTTGGCGATGAAGTCGACAGCGTCGCCCACGGTGGAGAGGTTCTTGACCTCTTCATCCGGGATCTTCACGTCGAACTTCTCCTCGGCGTTGACCACGATGGTCATCATCGAGATGGAGTCGATGTCCAGGTCCTCGGTGAAGGACTTCTCCAGCTGGACCTCAGAGGTCTCCAGGCCGGTCTCCTCCTCGATGATCTCAGCAAGGCCGGCGAGGATCTCGTTCTTATCAGCCACAGCGGGCTCCTTTCAGTGAATTTCTTACAGTGAGGGGACGAAACTTAGGGAATTCGGATGACCTGCGCGCCGAAGGCCAGACCGGCGCCGAAGCCGATCTGAAGCGCCAGACCGCCGGAGATTTCAGGATGCTCTGCCCGGAGACGATGCATCGCCAGGGGAATGGAGGCAGCGGAGGTGTTGCCGGCGTCGACGATGTCCCGGCCGATCAGCACCGACTCCGGCAGTTTGAGCTGCTTAGCCAGCTCGTCGATGATGCGGATATTGGCCTGGTGAGGCACAAAGGCGGTCAGGTCCTCAGGCGCCACACCGGCAGTGTCCAATGCCTGCTGAGCCACCTTCGCCATCTCCCACACTGCCCACCGGAAGACGGTCTGACCGTCCTGGCGGAGGGTCGGCCAGAGCTTCTCCTCGGCGTCGAGCAGTCGGGACGCGTCGCCGCTGCTCTGAGCCTCAGCAAGGGCGTCACGCAGGCGCAGCAGCGAATTGTCCATTGCCACGGCGGCCCACTTGTCCCCGTTGGAGCCCCATACCGAGGGCGAGATGGCGGGGGTCTCCGAGCGCCCGACGACGGCAGCGCCGGCGCCGTCACCCAGCAGGAACGAGATGGTGCGCTCGTGATTGTCGATGAAGTCGGAGAGCTTCTCGACACCCACAACGAGGACGTAGTCGGCCATGCCTGCACGAACCAGCGCATCAGCCTGGGCGATGCCGTAGCAGTAGCCCGCACAGGCGGCTGAGATGTCGAATGCCGGGGCGGCAATGCCCAGCCGGCCCGCCAGTGCAGCGGCCGCGGAGGGGGTCTGGTACGGATGGGTGACCGTGGAGACGATCACTGCTCCCAGCTGGGACGCCTCGATGCCGGCGTCGGCCAACGCCTGCGCAGCCGCGCCCTCGGCCATGTCCACCACGGACACCTCAGCGGGGGCCCGATGGCGGGTCACAATGCCGGTGCGCTGCCGGATCCACTCATCGGAGGAGTCGATCCACTGGCAGATCTGCTCGTTGTCGATCACGAGCTCGGGCCGGTGAACACCCAGGCCGAGAACGCCGGTTCCGGCTGCCGGGGTGGGCTGGTTCAGTGCTGCGGTCACGGTGGTGTCTGTGCCTTTCGAAGGTGCCTCAGGCGGTGTGCTCGGCGATGAAGTCGCGAGCCTTGTCAAGATCATCGGGACTGGTGACGGCAAGGGACTGCACGCCCTTGAGGCCGCGCTTAGCCAGCCCCACCAGGGTACCGCCCGGCAGCAGCTCGAGGATGCCGGTGACGCCGCGCGCCTTCATGGTTTCCATGCACAGGTCCCAGCGCACCGGGCGGGTCACCTGGTCCACGATGCGGGACAGGACCTCGCTGCCTTCACGAGTGTCTTCTCCGTCTCGGTTCGAGAGCAGCCCGACGACGGCGTCGCGCGGCTGAATACCGCCGGCGGCCTGGGCAAGCTTTTCTCCAGCGGAGCTCATGTACTGGGTGTGGAACGCTCCGGCGACCTTCAGCGGAATCACTCGGGCCCGGGCCGGGGGATTCTCCGCCAGCGAGGAGAGGCCCTGTTCGTTGCCCGCAGCAACAATCTGACCCGGACCGTTGACATTGGCCGGGGCGAGTCCGGCCGCCTCGATGGCCTCGCGGACCTGGTCCTCGACGCCGCCGACCACAGCGGCCATGCCGGTGGGTTCTGCCGCGGCGGCCTCGGCCATCGCAGAGGCGCGGATGGCGATGAGCTTCAGTGCCTGCTCCTCCGTGAGCGCACCGGCTAGCGTCGCAGCAGGAATTTCACCGACGGAGTGTCCGGAGACCAGCACTTTCTCGCCGTAGCCGGCCAGTGTCTCGGGGCTCAGGCCCAGGGCGCGAGCAGAAAGCAGCGAAGCCGCCACGATCAGCGGCTGGGCCAGCGCCGTGTCACGGATGGTCTCCTCATCGGAGACGGTGCCGTGGGTGATGAGGTCGGTCTGCGAGGCCTCTGCGAAAGACTGCAGCACCGACTTGGTCTCATCGTCGACGAGCCAGGGGGAGAGGAAACCGGAAGTCTGGGAACCCTGTCCAGGGCATACGATCGCTAGCACAGCTCCACCTTTCCACTTCTCGGGTACATGCGCACTTGTAGGAACTCTACAACCCTGCCCGCGTGGTGTACCGGAGGCTGCGGGTACGCGCTCAGAGGCGTCCCAGCGCGAGGGCGGTCTGTAGGACGTAGGCGTCGCGGGGCAGCATCGGATCCCAGCCCGTGATCTCGGTGACCCGCTTGAGGCGATAACGCACCGTGTTCGTGTGGACGAACAGCTCCCGGGCTGTGGCCTCGAGGGAGTGCCCGCAGCTGATGTACGTCTCCACCGTCTCCATGAGCCCGTGCCCGGCAGCGGCCAGATGGTCGCTGATGGCGCTGACCAGGGTCTCTTTGGCCTGGTCGTCTCCTGCCAGGGCGCGTTCTGGAAGGAGATCCTCGGCGGCGACCGGCCGGGGAGCCTGAGCCCAGGCTGGCGCTGCGGTGTATCCGGAGAAGGCCGCGGCCGCGCAGCGGTGGGCCTGGGAGATGCTGCCCTCGTGGCGGCTGTAGACCACCTGCCCCTCACCGAAGGCAGAGAGGACTCGATCAAATCCGTGCTGCAGGCTCTCCACACCTCCGAGCACCAGAATCAGGCGGTCGCCCTGCACGCCCACCACGGCATCGGCAGCGAAGCGCACGCACTGGCGCCTGAGGTGGCTCATGAAGACGGCGTCGGCCTGATCTGGTGCTGAACCGACGATGACGACGACGTTCTCTGAACTCTGCCAGCCCACGGCGGCAGCCCGGGAGGCGATCTGCTCCGCCGGCTCTCCGCGCAGCACTGCATCCACCAGCAGAGCCTCCAGGCGGGAGTCCCATGCACCCCGGGACTCTGCGGCGCGGGCGTAAACATCAGCGATGGCGAAAGCCACCTCGCGCGAATAGCGCAGCACTGCTTCAAGCATGAGCTGCCGATCGCCCTCGGGCATGAGGCCGGGGAGACGCTGCTCCACAGCATCAACGATGGTGCGGATCAGCTGAAGAGCTCGCTGCAGGGAAATGCTGCGCATCAGGTCCGATGGCGCGGCACCCAGGAGCTCATTGACCAGGGGCAGGGACCTCGCGTCAGGGTTCTCCACCCAGTTCAGCAGGCCTTGTATGCCTCGTTGGGCGATCAGCCGCAGGGAGGCGCGCTCCTCCGTGGACAGCTGACGGTACCAGCTCAGGCGCTCCTCCAGATGCGTACCCACCGTGGTGGTGAGGGGCCCAGTATTGCTGCGAAGCACCTCAAGCGCCTCGTCGGAGACCACCACCGCGTGGTCAAGCCCAGAGTCGACAGTCATGATGTTCACTCTAGGCGGGTTTGGAGACTTCCTACAACAGAAGGGCGGCGGCCTCCGTAATCAGAGACCGCCGCCCTTCTGTTGCGGGCGGGGATGCCCGCGCGGGGAACCAGCTTTAGGCGTGATGGCGAGCGTGAGCTCGCCGGAATCAGCTCAGGCGTCCCCGCCTGCGGTGCCGGAGGTTCCGGCGTTGACGTTGCCCAGGTCGTACTTCTCCATGGCCTCGGCAGCCTTCTTGTTCTTGCCGAGCATCTGCAGAGCACGGACCACCATCGAGTGCGCGTCAATCTTGAAGTGCCGACGCGCGGCAGCTCGGGTGTCGGAGAAGCCGTAGCTGTCTGCACCCAGGGTCGCGAATTCGTTGGGCACAAACTGGCGGATCTGGTCCGGTACGGACGTGGTGTAGTCCGTGGACGCGACGATCGGGCCCTCAGCGCCTTGGAGCTGCTGGGTCACGAAGGGCACCTCCGGTTCGCGCTCGGGGTCCAGCATAGCTGTCTGCTCGACCTGCAGGGCCTGGCGGCGCAGCTCATTCCAGCTGGTCACCGACCAGACGTCCGCGGAGACGTCCCACTCATCGGCCAGAATCTGCTGGGCCTCCAGAGCCCACGGCACGGAGACGCCGGAGGCCAGCAGCTGGACCTTCTCGCCGTCGTGCTCGGAGGCTGAGAGCTTGTAGATGCCGCGCTTGATGCCTTCGACATCCACGTTCTCCGGCTCCGGCAGCTGCTGAACGGGCTCGTTGTAGACGGTGAGGTAGTACATGACGTTGTGGTCGCCGTCGTGGTCGCCGTACATCTCGTAGAGACCGTTCTCGATGATGTGAGCGATCTCGTAGCCGAAGGCCGGGTCAAAGTGCTTGACCGCCGGGTTGGTGCCCGCCAGGATCGGGGAGTGGCCATCAGCGTGCTGCAGGCCCTCACCGGTCAGCGTGGTGCGCCCTGCCGTGGCGCCGATGATGAATCCGCGGGCCATCTGGTCAGCGGCGGCCCAGAAGGAGTCACCGGTGCGCTGGAACCCGAACATCGAATAGAAGACGTAGAACGGGATCATGGGCTCGCCGTGGGTGGAGTAGCTGGTGCCCGCAGCGGTGAAAGCTGAGGTGGCACCAGCCTCGTTGATGCCCGGGTGCAGCAGCTGGCCCTGCGGGGACTCCTTGTAGGCCAGCATCAGCTCGCGGTCCACGGAGAGGTAGTTCTGCCCCTTGGGGTTGTAGATCTTTGCAGTGGGGAAGAAGGAGTCCATGCCGAAGGTGCGTGACTCATCGGGGACGATCGGCACAATGCGCTTGCCAAACTCCTTGTCCCGCATCAGGTCCTTGAGCAGGCGGACGAACGCCATGGTCGTGGCGGCCTTCTGCTTGCCGGAGCCCTTCTTAGCCACCGCATAGGTCTTCTCCCCGGGCAGCTGCAGAGTGTTGGCGGGCACACGGCGCTCGGGCAGGGCACCCCCGAGCTCCTTGCGGCGCTCGCGCATGTACTTGATCTCTTCGGCGTCCTCACCGGGGTGGTAGTAGGGGACGTTGTAGGGATCGGCTTCGATCTGCTCGTCGCTGATGGGAATGCGCAGGGTGTCACGGAAGCGCTTGAGGTCATCCACGGTCAGCTTCTTCATCTGGTGGGTCGCGTTGCGTCCCTCGAAGCTGGGGCCCAGGCCGTAGCCCTTAACAGTCTGGGCGAGGATCACCGTGGGCTTGCCCTTGAACTCGCTGGCCGCCTTGTATGCGGCGTAGACCTTCTGGTAGTCGTGACCGCCGCGCTTCAGGCCCCAGATCTCGTCGTCGGACATCTCCGCGACCATCTCTTTGGTCTTGGCGGAGCGGCCGAAGAAGTGCTCGCGCACAAAGGCACCGGACTCGGCCTTGTAGGTCTGATAGTCGCCGTCGAGGGTCTCGTTCATGATGCGGACCAGCTCGCCGTCGTCGTCCTTCTCGAGCAGCGTGTCCCACTCGCGGCCCCAGAGGACCTTGATGACGTTCCAGCCTGCGCCGCGGAAGAAAGCCTCCAGCTCCTGGACGATCTTGCCGTTGCCGCGGACCGGGCCGTCCAGACGCTGCAGGTTGCAGTTGACCACAAAGGTCAGGTTGTCGAGCTTCTCATTAGCGGCGTGCTGCAGGAGGCCGCGGGACTCGGGCTCATCCATCTCACCGTCGCCGAGGAACGCCCAGACGTTCTGGTCGGAGGTGTCCTTGATGCCGCGGTTGTGCAGATAGCGGTTGAACTGTGCCTGGTAGATGGCGTTCATGGGGCCCAGGCCCATGGACACGGTGGGGAACTGCCAGAACTCCGGCATCAGACGGGGGTGCGGATAGGAGCTCAGGCCGTAGGGCGCCTTGGAAACCTCCTGGCGGAAGCCGTCGAGGTGCTTCTCGCTCAGGCGCCCCTCGAGGAAGGCGCGGGCGTAGTTGCCGGGGGATGAGTGACCCTGGAAGAAGACCTGGTCACCGCCGCCGGGGTGGTCCTGACCGCGGAAGAAGTGGTTGTACCCGACTTCGTAGAGGGTGGCCACACCGGCGTAGGAGGAGATGTGTCCGCCCACAGAGATGCCCTCGCGCTGGGCGCGGTGGACCATGACCGCCGCGTTCCAGCGCAGCAGACGGCGGTACCGGCGCTCCATCTCCTCATCACCGGGGAACTGGGGCTCCTGGTCCACGGGAATGGTGTTGACGTAGTCGGTGGTGGTGACCATGGGTACGCCGATGGACTTGGCGCCGGCGCGCTGCAGCAGGGTGCGGATGATGTACTCGGCCCGCTCGGTGCCGTGGGCCTCCACCAGCTGGTCGAATGATTCCAGCCATTCGGCGGTCTCTTCGGGATCACGGTCCGGCAGCTGGTTGGTCAGGCCGCTGCGGATGTGGGAGTTCTCTTCACCAGCGCTCATCAGGATGGGCACCTTTCTGACGGTTCAGCACGGGCCCTGGGGTGCAGGGCCCACATTCGAGGTCTACTCCGCGCAGGGTCCCCGCACGGTGCATTCGGTGGCAACTCTACCGCCTCTATAGCGTCCGAGACGGTGTCGTACTTCCCGCAGACGGCGTAATCCGCGTAACGTTGCCTTATGAGGTCAAACCTTAAGTGCCCCAGTCACAGACGAAAGGAAGGGAACCGGCGGTGAGTCAGGCGACAGCCGGCCAGGAGACCAGCAGCTCCGCTGCCGGACACAAGTACGACGGCGCCAAGAACGTGGTGGATTCCCAGGACCTTCTCGAGGAGCTCGGGTTCCGCCCGGACTTCCTGGTCCAGGAGATCGGAGTCGACGACGACGTCGATGACGAATTCCGGGATGCCCTGGAGGAGCTGCTGGACGAGGAGCTCATCGATGAGGATGAGCAGGAGGTCGTTGATGCGGTGCTGTTGTGGTTCCGTGACGGCGACGACGATCTGACCGACGCCCTGGTGGATTCACTGACCACCCTGGACGAGGGCGGAGTGGTCTGGCTGCTGACGCCCCGCTCGGGCCGTGAGGGGTATGTGCCGCCGGTGGAGATTCAGGATGCGGCGCCCAATGCGGGACTGCACGTCACCTCCTCCGCCGGAGTCAGCGTTAACTGGGCTGCGACCAAGCTTATGGCGCGCAAGTCCTACTGAGCAGGTCATGTGGTGTCTCACCTGTTGCCCGGGCAGCCAGCCCCGCGGTTCACTGCCCGCACCCAGCACGGCGAGACTCTGACACTTGAGGAGCTCGCCGGACGTCCCGTGCTGGTGATGTTCTACCCGTACGCGTTCTCCCGCGTCTGCACCTCTGAGCTGCAGGCGATGGCAGCACGGGCCCCCGAAGTCCGGGACTCCGGCGCGGAGGTGCTTGCGGTCTCCTGCGACGCCGTCCACACCCTGCGCGCCTACGGTGCGGAGCTGTCTAGCGGCCTTCCCGCAGGTGAGGTGGAACTTCCGTTCCGGCTCATCTCTGACTTCTGGCCCCATGGCGAACTCGCGCAGGCCTACGGCGTGCTCAACTCTGCAACAGGAGCGCCGGAGCGGACCAGCATCATCCTGGACGCCCAGCTCCTGGTGCGTCACGTGATCGCCTCCCCGGCGGGCCAGGCCCGGGACCTGGAGCAGACTCTGCAGCTACTGCGAGGGCTGAGCTGATGTGCGGTCGGTACGTCATGGCCAAGCGGAGCCTGGGCGAGCTCGCCCCGGCGCTTCCGTCCTCCTTGGAGCTCACCCAGGACCCGTTCTTCGACTATCACCCCAGTTGGAACATCGCCCCTACCAGCACCGTCCCGATGGTGGTCGAGCGGTACGACGACGACGGCGTCCTCCACCGGGAGCTCCATCCGGCCCGCTGGGGTTTGATTCCCCGATGGGCCAAGGAGCAGAATTTCTCCGCCGCCACGTTCAATGCTCGCTCGGAGACGGTGACGCAGAAACCCGCGTTCCGTGAGGCCGTGCGGCACCGCAGAGCTGTGCTGCCGGCTGAGGCCTACTACGAATGGCCTCGCACGCTACTGGATGCCGCGCACGCGCCCGCCGCTGCCGGCACGGTGAGGAAGGCCAAGGGGCGACCCTACGCAGTTCGGCCGAAAGATGGGTCCCTGCTTCTCTTCGCCGCCATCTACGAGTGGTGGCGTGATCCCCACGCCCCCGCTGAAGAACCCGCTCCGTGGATCCTCTCCGTGAGTATCCTCACAGGCCCCTCGCCGGACCCCCAGCATGCGGACCCGCAACTGGCACGCCTGGGCAGGCTCCATGACCGCACGCCTCTAGCGATGACGGTAGAGGACGCGCATGAGTGGATCACTCCGGGGCAGCGTAGTGTGGAGGAGCTGGAGCCTCTGCTAGAGCGCCTGCGAGGCGGCGTGCACGACGTGGCGCGCGGCTGGGAGCTCTATGAGGTTGACCCTGCCGTAGGCAGCGTGCGGAACAACGGCCCCGAACTCATGGAGCCGGCGTCGCCCCTTTTGCCCTTCGAGTGAGGCGCGGCCCGGGCCTGTCTCGCGGTCAGCGTTATCGCGAGGCGGCGGTAAGATTCCACATCGTGAATACTCAGCCCAGCGCCTCTGACGCACGCTCTTCTGAGACCAAGACTCTCGGCGTCCTCGACCGGTACTTCCATATCAGCGATCGCGGCTCCACCTACGGCCGCGAGATTCGCGGTGGACTGGCCACGTTTTTGGCCATGTCCTACATCATTGTCCTGAACCCGTTGATCATCGGAGCCTCGGCAGACTCCACAGGGAATTTCCTGGGCGGCGGTTCCGAGCCGAACCTGCCGGCGGTGGCCGCAGCAACCTCACTCATCTCGGGTGTGCTGACCATCCTGATGGGCGTGATCGGCAAGTTCCCCATGGCGGTCTCATCCTCCCTGGGGCTCTCGGCGTTTATCACCTACGGGATCGTGGTGCTTCCCGGTATGACATGGGCTGATGCCATGGGCCTGGTGGTGATCGAGGGAGTCCTCCTGCTGATCCTCGTGCTGACCGGGTTCCGCTCGGCCATCTTCAACGCCGTGCCCAGCCCGCTGAAGACGGCGATCAGCGTGGGCATCGGCCTGTTCATCGCGCTGATCGGCATGATGAATGCCGGCTTCATCCAGAACTCTGGCGGCGCCGGCCTGGAGCTGGGTGTGGGCGGCTTCGTCTTCGGCTGGCCACTGCTGATCTTCCTCGTAGCGCTGTTTGCCCTGTTCGTGATGTGGTCGGCGAACGTCCGCGGTGCCATCCTCTACTCCATCGTGGGCGCCACCGCCCTAGCGATCACCATCGAATCGATCCTGCGCGTGGGCCCCTCCAGCGAGGAGCAGCCCTATGGCTGGGACCTGACCGTCCCGACCCTGGATCAGGACTGGTTCACTCTGCCGGATCTGTCGCTGCTGGGCGAGTTCAATCTGCTGGGTTCATGGGAGTCTATCGGCCTGGTGGCAGCCACCCTGCTGGTGTTCACCCTGCTGCTGGCCAACTTCTTTGACCTGCTGGGCACCATGGTGGGTGTTTCCAACGCTGGCGGCATTAAGGACGAGCAGGGTGAGATTCCCTACTCCCGCCGCATCATGGTCGCGGACGCCGTGGGTACCATCGGCGGCGGGGTGGGCTCCACCTCCGTGAACTCGGGCTTCATCGAGTCCACTGTGGGTGTGGGCGATGGTGCTCGCACCGGGTTGGCGAACGTGGTGACCGGTGTGCTCTTCCTGGCCACCATCGTGCTGGCTCCGCTGGCGGCGGTCATTCCCACCGAAGCTGCCTCGGCGACCCTGGTGCTCGTTGGCTTCCTCATGATGCAGCAGATCGTCCGCATCGACTGGAAGGACGTGGAGATCGCGATCCCGGCCTTCATGACCGTGGTGATCATGCCCTTCAGCTACTCCATCACCAACGGCATCGGAGCCGGCTTCATCACCTATGTGCTCATCAAGGTGCTGCGCGGTAAGTTCCGGCAGGTGCACCCGCTGATGTATGTCACGGCAGCGCTGTTCATGCTCTACTTCGTCTCTGGGCCCATCCAGGACGCCCTCGGCGTGAGCTGAGGCCCTCCGCACTGCGAAGCCCTACCGGTCCATCCCACTTTTGCGAGGGGCCGGTAGGGCTTTTGTGTTCTACCTGGGTGTTTCGTGGACAGACCCTGTGCAGCGGCTTTATGATCAGCTCAGGGTGTGGTGAGGTGAATCACGTGACCTTCGCGAGCGGTGCTCGTGCCCCCGCTGACCGAAGGAACACGATGGCCTCTTCGATGCCTTCCCCTCTGGTGTCCTCCTCACGACGACGCCCCCACCATGTGCTGCTCGCGTTGCTGGCCGCTGCGGCATTCGCCTTGAGCGCGGCTCTCACCGTGGGAGCGCCGGCCTCCGCATCCACGGCTGCCGAGGATGTCCAAGCGTCGACCACGGGTACGGGAATCCTCACCGGGACGGTCACCGATCAATTCGGTCAGCCTCTTTCAGAGGCGTTTGTCTGGCTCACCTCACCGGCGCAGGACGACTTCATGGAGTTCGCCACCACGGACGCGCAGGGAAACTACCGCATCCAGGGGCTCGAGAGCGGGCAGTACATGCTGGATGCCTGGAGCGCGGACCACTACTGCGAGCTCCCAGGGGAGGCGATGACCTTCAGCGAGAGCCGAGAAGTGGCCTTCAGCGCCACGGGTGAGCAGCGGGAGGACTTCAGCCTGCTACTCGCCGATCAGGTGCTCAGCGGAACGGTGCGCAGCGAGGCCGGAGACCCCGTGGCGGGCTACTCGGTGGAGGTCAACGGCTTCAGCGCAACATCCGATGCACAGGGCTCCTTCAGCGCCTGCGTGCTCAGCGGGAGTGAACTGTTCATCTGGGGTGGCACGCAAGGGGATTCTGATACGGAGCGCTACTACCTCCGGCCGCTGATACTGGAGGCCCAGGAAACACCGCTGGAGCTCACGGTTCGGGAGATGGGGCGAATCGAGGGCACCGTGACGTTCAACGGCGAGCCGGTCTCGGGCGTCTACGTTGACACCTGGACTGTTGACGCGAACTCGGAGGACTACTGGTACGAATGGGACTCCACCGGCGACGACGGCACCTACACCTTCTACCTTCCGGCCGGTGAGTACATCGTCTCCGCCGATGGATATGTGGGCGGGGACTGGGTTTATACCTCCTACGGCACTGATGCTGCCAATCCCCAGGGCGCCCCAGTGCCTGTGGCGTGGGGTGAGGTGGTTTCCGGCGTCGACTTTGAACTGGGTGCAGCACCGTCAGACGACGGATCAGGAACGGGACCTCAGTCGCCTGCCGGCAGCCGTCCGACGCCGAATATGGAGATGCCTGCATCCCCCGCGACACCTGTATCGTCCCGGGAGTCTGCCCATCCGGCCGGGTCTGTGCCTGCGCCGCTGTCGCGAAGTTCTTCTGAACCCTCAGCGCCGCTGCCGAGTCTGCCTGCTGAAGAATCACCGGCGGCGATGCGTGTTGCAACCCCCGCCCAGGAGCAGGAGACTCCCGCCGCCGTTGCGGGTCCCTCCTCTACGGTCACGCCCGAAAGTGGCGCCCTGGCTGTGACCGGCACGACGATGAGTGCCCTAGCCATGGGCGCGCTCGCGCTGCTGGGTGCTGGAGTCCTGCTGCTGATGCGAGGACGCCGCGCCGGCGAGTCTTGCGAGGACTGAGGGCTCCCCGCGCCCATCTCTCCGCTGTTACCCCAGGACCGTGATGAAGCCGAGTGTGGCGCTGGCTACGCAAGAGGCACATCCGTGTCAGTGGGGCACAGGGATGCGCCTGCAGTTCTGCGAGGAGGTTTTCGATGCCGGCAGCTCAGCCCCGCGAATCCAGGAGCGAGTATGAAGGCGCCTGCCGTGAGCACGGCGATTCAGGTGCGGTGATCCGGGAGGTGCTCGAGCGCGTGGGGGACAAGTGGTCCCTTCTGGTCATTGACACCTTGGCGGCAGGTGTGCTGCGGCTCAGTGAGCTGCAGAAGCACATTCCGGGAATCTCTCAGCGCATGCTCACCCGGACTCTGCGGCTGCTCGAACGCGACGGTCTCATCACCCGCACCGTGCACCCTGAGGTGCCACCGCGCGTGGAATATGCGCTCACCTCCGTGGGGCGCACGCTGATCGTTCCTGCCCAGGAGCTCGCTGGGTGGGCGGTGGAGCATCAGGCCGCCATCCTCTCCGCCCGCGAGGCATACGATGCCGCCCATGAGGAGATAAATAAGCCCGAAAACCCTGGACTTGACTCACGCCACATGAAATAATCGAACATATATTCGACTGAGGGTGTGGGTGAGGAAGGGCAGGAGGGTCGCTCATGAGTTGTCATGATGGGCATCTTCCAGACCTGCCTGTTCTGCCGGAGTCCCTGGAGCGTCTGAGCGATGACCCCACGTTGATGCGCGCTTGGGGTTTCCACGTGAAGGCTCGTCAGGCCGAGGCTGCAAAAATTGAGGCCCTGCTGGAGTATCGAAAGGCTCAGTCCGCGTGGCACGAAACCACCTCTAGAAATGTGCTCAGCGGGGGCGGGGCGAATAGCCCCGGCGCAGGCGCCCCATTAATAGCCCGCGCGGAGGCAGATAAGGCCGCGGTGCGTGACTGCGCTGTGGTGTTAGGGATGAGTGAGCGCACCACTGTGACTATTTTGAATGTCGCAGACCACGTTCAGCACCACTTGCCCTGCACCTGGCAGGCGTTCCAGGAAGGCCGGATCGACCTGTCACGAGTGCGCAAGATCGCTGATGCTGCAGAGGTCATGTTAGGCACTGAGAAGCTGCAGGTTCTGGATCGAGAAGCTGTGGAGCGTGCTGAGCGGGGGAACCTCGGTGATTTGCAGCGCTGGCTGAACCGCCGGGTCCCACAGTTGGAGTCCGGCGCTTATGAACAGGCCTGTCGGAAGGCTCGTGGAGAGCGCCACGTGAGGTTTCAGCACTTGCCCCACGGCATGAGCCTGATCCAGGCTTATGTGCCCACCCTTGAAGCAGCCGCGGTCGAGAAGCGCCTGAAGGCTGCAGCACGTGGGCTGGACTGTCCCCACTCCAGAGGCGCTGGCGAACAGGCCGATTCCAGGGGCAAGCATCCCACGCAGCGGGAGCCGGGTGGTGGAGATCCGCGGAGTCTGGCTCAGCGGGAAGTGGATCTGTTCACCGCGTGGATGCGCGATGGGCGGGTGTACGAGACCCCGCAAGAGGCGAAGATCATGCTCTTGATTCCCGAATCCACTCTCACCGGGGACTCGAATGAGCCGGCATTGAGCGCGGATCGCTCCTGGTGTTTCCCTGCGGACCAGGCTCGCGCTCTAGCGGGCGACCCTGAGGCTTCGCACCAGTGGTACCAGGGCATTAGTCGTCCCAAGGTGAGTCAGTCAGGTGTCCCTGAGGCGGACGTCGATCTGCTTTCGGTGACCTATCAAGGGCGCTTTCCGCCGCAGCGGCTGAGAGATGCCCTCGTATTCCGGGACGGGACCTGCCAGGCCCCGGGGTGCGGAGTGCCTGCAGAGCGCTGCGATATGGACCACCAGACCCCCTGGGGTCCTGATCACCTCGGCGGTGGTGGGCCGACAAGTGCGAAGAATCTCTGGGCGTTATGCCGGCGCCACCACCGGATGAAGTCTCACGGATACCTTGACCCGCCTGAGGAGAGCGAGGTGACTGCTCGGGAATCGCAGGGAGCGGCTGACCCTCCAGGGAGTCCCGGCGGCCGAAGGGAAGCGCGGGGTACAGCGAGCCCCGGTAGTGCGGAAGGCCCCGGCGAGGTCAGACGGATTTGTCTGCCTTCGGTGACCCGTCGTTCTCGGCTTCCTGGCTCTCCGGAGGTAGGTGGCTCACAAGGAACCTTGCATTCTTGGCCGGGCATGGCGGTGGATTTCGCATGGCCTGCGCCAAAATGTGTCCTTGTGAGCGGCTCCTCGACGTGAGTCTTAGAGGCGGAAGCCGCCGCTGGCCTCAATGCGCTGGCCTGTGATCCACGCTGTGCCGGGGGGAGACCAGGGAGGCGACGGCGGCGCCGATATCCTCTGCCTCGGCGATGCGTCCCAGAGCGGTCATGCCCGTGAAGACCTCCTGAACCTGTTCGGAGTCACGGAAATAACCGCCGGCGAAATCGGTGGCTACCGGCCCCGGAGCGATGGTGTTGACGGAGATTCCCCGCGGCCCCAGTTCCTGGGACCAGTACCGGGTCAGGACTTCGACCGCGCCCTTCATCGCCGCGTAGGCGGCGTAGGGAGCGGAGACGAACCGCGTCAGTCCGCTGGAGACATTGATGATGCGTCCGCCGTCGGCCAACAGGCACTGCTGGCCCTCCGGTGCTGTTGCCAGCTGCTGGGTCAGCAGGTAAACCCCTTTGACGTGGACGGCAAAGAGGCCGTCCAGGGTGCCCTCGTCGGTGTTGCCAAGGACCGCACTGCCGGCAAAACCCGCGTTGTTGACCAGGATGTCCAGGCTCGAGCGCTCGAACTGGTCCTTCAGCACCTGGCGCAGTGAGGAGGAGAACGTCACGACTGCGGCGGTATCCAGCTGCAGTGCCGCCGCACGGGCCCCGAGGTCCTCCACCTCGCGGCTGACCTGCAGCGCGTCTTCGTGGTGGGAGCGGTAGGTGAAGATGATGTCGATCCCCTCGCCGGCCAGGGACAGGGCTACTGCGCGGCCCAGTCCGCGATTGCCGCCGGTGATCAGAGCAGTACGTGATGCAGACATGGTGGGTCTCCGATGCTTGAGAAAGGGCGACGCCGTGTGCAGCCGCCCTCACTCATCCTCGGTCCAGCGGCCAACCGGTGGCAGGCGTAAGGGACCCAGGGGATGACGACCCCTGTCTTGGGCTGCTCCTGGCGCGGCATAATCGGCTCATGGATCTGCCAGCCTTGGGAGCTTTTCTGCGTTCTCGCCGCGACCGCATCCCGTCAACAGACGTGGGGATCGCCGCAGGAGCACGCCGTCGCGTTCCGGGGCTGCGCCGGGACGAAGTGGCGTTGCTCGCCGGGGCCTCTACGGACTACTACATCCAGCTGGAGCGCGGAGAGGCGCAGCCCTCCGAGCAAATGCTCGCAAGCCTGGCGCGGGCCCTGCGGTTGACACACGACGAACGGGATTACCTCTTCCGCCTGGCAGGGCGCCCCACAGGCGGTGATTCCGGGCCAGCAGCTCATGTGCAGCCCGGAATGCTGGACCTGCTGCAGAGAGTGGAGAACACCCCGGCCATCGTCATCACCGATCTGCACGAGACGTTGCTGCAGAACCGTCTGGGGCGCGCCCTTCGGGGGAGTCACGCCGAGCAGCAGGGGCTGCGGGCCAGTTTTGTCTACCGGTGGTTCACCGAGCCAGCAGCGCGGGAGATCTATCCGGAAGAAGATCACCCGCATCACTCCCGAGTCTTCGTCGAAGACCTGCGCGCCGTCGTCGGGCGTCGAGGTCATGACCAGGATGTGCGCGCCGTGGTGGAGAACCTCCTGCGATACAGCGAGGAGTTCAGCCAGCTCTGGGAACGCCATGATGTCTCAGTGCGCCGCGGAGACCGCAAGCGCATTGTTCATTCAGAGGTGGGGGTGCTGGATGTGAACTGTCTGACCCTTTTCAGCGAGGATCACCGGCAGAGGCTCATCTGGTTCACCCCGCCTGCCGGGACCCGCACGCACGAACAGCTGAAGCTGCTCGGAGCAGTAGGGGTTCAGCAGATGCAGTCCCAGCCGTGAGCGGCAACTGATCATCGCTGCTTTGGGGGCAGCACCACCTGGGTCTGGCGGTGCTCGTAGACGATCGAGGTGCGCACGTCTGCCACCTCCGGTCGCTCTGTCATGCGATCGATGACAAACGAGTACAGGGAATCGTTGTCCGGGACGGCTACATGGATCAGAAAGTCCTCGGTGCCGCTGGTGACGAACAGCCCCACGACTTCGGGCAGCTGAGATGCCCACTCACGAAATCCTTCGATGTTCCGTCGCGTGGGTGGGCGGACGCGGACCGCGACCATGGCTTGCACTCCGCGACCCAGCTTCTTGAGGTCCACGGTCAGCCGAGCGCCGGTGATCACTCCTCGGTCCTTCAGCGTGCGGGTGCGGTCCAGTGCCGTGGAGGGCGCGACGCCGACGGTTTGAGCGAGGTCTCGATTAGTGCGCCGAGCATCTCGCTGGAGTTCACGAAGGATCGCCGTATCAAGTGCGTCACGGCCACTTCGGTTTCCGGTGTGCTGGGGCCAGCCGCTGAGGACGCCGGAGGGTCACAGCATGCACCGCTGCCCTGGCTGGGATGCACGGTGGTCACCGCCTCTCGGGAGAAGCTGCGCGTGCTGCGGGCCAAAGCCCAGGCACGGGAGGACACCTATGTGGCCGATATGCCGGTCTCAGCCCAACAGACCCGGGTCTACCAGGAGTATCTGGAGACCATGGCGGGGTCTCCTGCTGAGGAGCTGGTCTATGCAGCGCTCAGTGTGGTGGGGCCTCGAAGCTACATTGAACGGCTGATTGGTGGGCTCTCCCTCATGGAATGACGGGTCCAGAATCTCAGGCGAAGAGTTCCAGATCATCTCCCTGGTGAGCGGAGGCTCGCTGCTTCCACTCGTTCCACATCTGCTTCAGGTCCCACGCTGCCTCCGCTTGGACGGAGATGCCGCGTTCGCCCGTGCGGCGAGTTCTGCCCTGGATCAGCAGCAGCTTGGTGCCGAAGAGCAGGGGTCCGGCCTGCTGCTGAGCCTCTTCGAAGAAGACCGTGTCGGCACAGCCGGTGCCGTCGTCGAGACTGATGAACACCGTGCGCTTGCCCGAGCGCATGGGCGGAGTTTGGGTGGCCACCCGGACGCCTGCCACCAGCACCTCGGAGTTGTTCCGCAGTCCCAGAAGATCCTCCGCGGTGGTCACTCCGATCTCCTCCAGCATGGGCCTGTAGAGATCCATCACGTGGCCTTGGACCTCAGAGGCCAGAGTCTCCAGCTCCGTAGTGAGTTGATCCTCGGCCGAGGGGTCCGGCACGGTGGAATCCACCAGCATTTGTTCGCCGAACAACTGGGGCTGGTCCAGATCCTCGGGCTCGCGACGCTTCCAGGGAGAAGCTGTCAGCTGCCGCACATAGGCGATGATGCCGCCGCGGGCTGTGGACTGTTCGCTGCTTGCCGGGTTGTCCTGGCCAGCGGCAAGCAGGCTGTCGAAGGCGCCGATGCTTGCCAGCCGCATCATCAGGGGCCGGGAGGGCCTGGCCCGGTCATAGACATCAGTGATGGAGGTGTAGGGCTGGTGCTCCACCAGGCGGTGAACCTCGGCGTCGCTGATTCCCTTGATGTCCCGCAGGGCGAGTCTGATTCCCTTCTCCTCGGCGGTGAGGCGTTCCACCCGGTACTCCGGCGCCGAAGCATTGACGTCCACGTTCAGCAGAGGAATGCCGATGCGCCGGGCCTCCGCCATGAGCAGTCGACGCGGATACATCCCCGGGTCGTGCTCGAAGAGTGCGCAAAGGAACTCCACCGGGTAGTGAGTCTTCAGCCAGGCTGACTGATAGGTCGGCAGAGCAAAGGCCGCCCCGTGTGCTTTGCAGAACCCAAAACTTCCGAAGCCCTTCAGCGTCTTCCATATCCGCTCGATGCTTTCATCGCTGAAGAGCCGTTTCCCGTCTTCAACCCGCTGTGCGGCACGCTCGCGAAAATCCTGCTCAATCTGATCAGCGTCCTTCTCCAACCGGCGGCGAAGCTCATCCGCTTCTGCCAAGGAGACCCCCATGGTGTCGCTGAGAATGCGCAGCACATGCTCGTGATAGATCACCACGCCGTAGGAATCCTGCAGGAAGTGGGCGAAACGGGGATGCAGATAGGTGATTTTCTGAAAACCGTGCTTGCGGTCGATGAAGGGAGTGACCATATTGCCCTTCATCGGCCCGGGGCGGAACAGCGAAATATCAGCGATGAGATCCGAGTAGGCATCCGGCTGAAGCTTCCCGATCAGTTCCCGCTGACCGGGGGATTCGATCTGGAACATTCCCAGAGTGTGGGTGGTGCGGATCGCGGCAAACGTCGGGTCGTCGTCCTTAGGCAGCTCGTCCAGATCGATGCGGCCTTCCTCCGAGATGTAGGGCGCGTCCTCGGGGAGCCCTCCCTCGCTAGCGGTGCGGGAGCCGTTGACCCTGGCGATCTCTTTCACGGCGTAGGCCATAGTGGACTGCATGCGGACTCCCAGCACATCGAGCTTGAGCAGCCCCATATCGTCAATATCGTCCTTGTCGAACTGGGACATGGGCAGCCCGATGCCGGAAGGCTGGGTGGGTGTCACCGAGAGCAGGTCCGCGTTGCCCAGAATCACTCCGCAGGGATGCATGGAGATGTGGCGGGGCAGCCGATCCAGTCGTTCGGTGAGGTCTACCAGCAGGTCCAGCTGCGGCTCAGCATTGACCAGCTCGGCTACCTCGCGCAGCTCCGGCTTGGAGGCCAGCACCTGCCGGAAGTCCCGAGCGTTGAAGCGCCAGATGCTCTCAGCGATCTGGTCGATCCGCTCTTCGCTGAGGCCCAGAGCCAGCCCCGCATCGCGAGCGGCTCCCCGGGCGCGGTACCGGTTCTGCATGGACAGCAGCGTCACCCGATGATGACCGTAGCGCTCAAAAATGGCCTCGTAGACCTCATGGCGGCGCGCTGACTCGATGTCCACATCAATGTCGGGGAGCGTGGTGCGCACCTCGCCGAGGAAACGCTCAAACAGCAGATCGTGCTCGATCGGATCCACGGTGGAGACCCGCAGCAGATAGTTCACCAGGCTGCCGGCGCCCGAACCGCGGGCCTGCACCCGGATATCCATATCCCGGATCAGGTCCACCACATCGGCCACGGTGAGGAAGTAGCTGCTGAAGCCGAACTGTGTGATGGTGGCCAGCTCCTTCTCCAGGCGTTCCTGAAGAGTCCGCAGGCTCTCTCCGGTGGCCTGCGGATAACGGTGCGGCAAGGCTGCCTCGCACCGCTGCCGCAGCACCAGGGCCGGATCCTCGGTAATCCCCAGCACCTCCAGCTCCGGGACCTTGGGCTGTTTCCAGCCCAGATCGCTCGGAGGATCCAGGCGGCAGCGCTCGGTGATCCTCTGCGTCTCCTCCAGCAGCGCATAGGCCGCCTCCCGAGGCAGCCCAGCAGCATCAGCAACCTGGTGTGCCAGGGCATGCATCTGGGCCGCGGGTTTGAACCAGGCCTGTCCGTTGGGCTGCGGGGTGAAGCTGCCCAGGGGCAGCAGGTGCGCTGCCGCATCGAGCACATCTCCGGTCACCGCCTCATCCGGAACCCGGTAGCGCACCGCATTGGTGAGCACCGCCGGAGTCCCCGTGGCCTGGGCCAGCTGAAGCATCTGCGCGGCGTGCTTCAGGCTGGCGCTGAGGCCTGGCCGGGTGTGATGACAGACCACTTCGACGACGACGCCCCCGGGAAGCTGCTGCTTCCAGTCCTGAAGCAGATGCTGCGCCCGGTCCTTCTGGCCAGCCAGTACTGCCTGACCCACATCGGAGCCCGGGCCCAGCATGAGGGTGGCGGTGGGGGAGCCGTCGTCGTTCTGGAGGAAGATCCCCGGACGGCTGCGGCTGATCCAGGCCGGACGGTGCGCCGAGCCGTGGGGCACCCGCCGAGCCCCGCGTTTAGGGGCGTGGGCGGAGGAGACCAGGCGCACCAGGGAGGCCCATCCCGCCCCCTGATTGTGACCATGGGCCAGCACCGTGATCTCTGAGAGGGTCTCCGAAACAGAGCCGGTGCCCTCTTTGACCTGCAGGTTGACCCCCACCACGGGGTCCAGCCCGTGCGCGAGACAGGATCGCACATGGCGGACAGCCCCGTAGAGGCCGTCCCGGTCCGTGATCGCCGCCGCCGCGGCACCAGCCCGCTGAGCAGTCTCTACCAGAGCCTCAGGTCGGCTGGTGCCGTGGTGCGCGGAGAATGCGCTGGCCACATTCAGATGGGTAAAAGAAGGCACTGGCTCCCGCCTTGGTTGTTGCATGGTGTTAGTCGTAGATGCCCGTCACCGGCCAGGAGGGGCCGGCGGCCACCGCAAGGTCGAAGATGAGAATCTGTCCGTCGTCCTCGGCGGTGGCCTGGACCTGCCACATTCGCTGCTCCAGAGCCTCCGCTGATCGTCCAGCGGGGACGCGGGTGGAGGTGTGCCACCACGGACGCCGGTCGATCCAGGGGATCGGCCTCGCAGAGACCCGAAACCGTCGCCCGCTCCACACCAGGCGCTCAGGTGCACCCGAGGAGGCGGTCCACACCGTGGCCGAATCATGCTGGACCGCCGCTTCAGCAGTCATGGGCAGCTCCCTCCACTATTCGAACATAGATTCGATTATCGAGTGTAGAAGCACCATAGGACAAGACCTCATCCTGGAGCCAACCGCCCTCATCAGCGGCCCTGCTTCCCCAGTTCTGAGCCCGAAGCGGGGTGGAGGTAGCATCATCGGATGGTCAAGGTTCTGGTGATCCAGCACGAGGACGGCGTCGGCATCGACAGATTCGGCGACTGGCTCAGAGAAGCTGGCGCCCAGCTGCACATTCTGCGTCCTGATCGAGGGGATGAGGTGCCGCAGAGTCTGACGGGCTACGACGCTCTGGTGGTCCTGGGCGGGACTGCCGGGCCGGAGGATGATGAGCGATGGAGTTGGCTTCCGGCGGTCCGGTCTCTGCAGCGCCAGGCTGCGCAGCGCAGCGAGCCGGCCTTCAACATCTGCCTGGGAGCGCAGCTGGCCGCGGTCGCCCATGAGGTGGAGGTTTTCCGCCGGGCCAAGCCCCAGATCGGCGTGATGGAGCTGCACCGTCGTCCCGAGGCCGCAGAGGATCCGGTCTTCTCCGTGCTGCCGGAGCGCCCCCGAGCAGTGATGTGGCACCAGGAGCAGATCGCCCAGGTTCCCGAGGGTGCGGTGCATCTGGTGGACGGCACCGATGCCCCGGTGCAGGCCTTCCGGGTGGGTGACTCCTCCTGGTCGGTCCAATTCCATCCGGAAGTCAATGCTGAGACCCTGCGCGGCTGGGCGCGGGACACCGCCCACCTGGTGGAGCGGGCGGGTCTGAGGCCTGACCGGGTGCTGGAGGAGTTCGACGCCCAGGCCGCCGAGATCGAAGAGACCTTCAAGCCGCTGGCCGCAGCCTTCGTGGACTACGCCCGCCGCAGCTGATCGGCCCGTCTGAGGCAGGGCTTCTCAGGCGATGGTGTGCCGCGGGGTGGTAGCTCACTGCGGGGCAGTGGTACGACCCCGGAACGTGCGCCGGTACTCGCTGGGGGCGACCCCCAGCGTCTTCTGGAAGCTGCTGCGGAAATTGCTGGGACTGGGGAAGCCGGTCTGCCGAGCGATGCGCTCGATCCCGTAGTCGGTGGTCTCCAGCAGCTCCTGGGCATGACGGATCCGCACCCCGGCCAGCCAGGACATCGGTGACTGGCCCGTCTCCGCGTGGAAGCGCCGGTTCAGTGTGCGCACACTCATATGCGCGGCCGCGGCCAGATCCTCCAGGGTGAGGTGCCGGTGGGCATTCTCCTCGATCCAGCCCAGCACCGGCTCCAGGGCGGAGGTGGCCAATGTTGAGGCCGTCAGGTCGGGATGGTTGCGCAGGATGAACTGGGCCTGCCCGCCGCTGCGGTGCAGCGGTGCCACCGCAAGACGCGAGGCATCGGCGGCCACGGCGGCCCCGTGGTCCTGCTGGATCATGTGCAGACACAGGTCCAGGCCGGCCGCCGCGCCTGCTGAGGTGAGGATCTGGCCGGTGTCCACGTAGAGGACCTCCGGGTCGACGTCGACGGCGGGGAACATCCGGGCCAGGGCGTGGGCGGCCCGCCAGTGCGTGGTGGCGCGGCGCCCATCCAGTAGTCCGGCCCTCGCGGGTAGCTGCGGTGTTCGGGCGTGCGGAGGCCCAGTGGCAAGATTCAGGCGAGACATGGCCATCGGGACACTGGTGGAGACTTCTACGCGACGTAGAAGATGAGGGTATGAGCAATTTTCTTCTCTCCATCCATGTGCTCGGCGCCATCCTGGCCATCGGGCCGGTGGCCGTGGCTGCGAGCATGTTTCCGCCGGCAGCCCGCCGGGCGCTCGCCGACCCCGCCGACGCCCGCGCGGGGGCCACCGTGCGTATCCTGCACCGCATTACCCGCGTCTACGCGGTCATCGGAATCCTGGTGCCGGTCTTCGGCGTGGCTACCGCCGTCTCCATGGGCATCCTCACCCAGCCGTGGCTGTTGGTGTCCATGACCCTGACCGCGCTGGCCGCAGCCGTCCTCATCACCCAGGTCATCCCCGCACAGAAACAGGTGGTGGAGGGGCTGGAGCAGAACACCCGGCACGACGACGGCGACGTGGAAGGCGCGGCCTCTAAAGGCGCTGCCAGTGCGACAGGCGCCACCACCATGACCCGGGCCCTGCCCGATGTCTCCCTCGCACGACGTCTGGGGATGACCACAGGGGTGTTCAACCTGCTGTGGGCTGTGGTGGTCGTCATGATGATCTACCGGCCCGGGCAGGGAGGGTACGCATGAGCGCCGTCGTCGTCCTGAAATGGCTGGGCGTGGCAGAGATGGTGACGCTGGCGCTCATGCTGGTCAACATCATCACCGTGCACGAGCCGCTCATCAGCTCCCTGCTGGGTCCCAGCCACGGTCTGGCCTATACCGGTACCGTGATTGCTGGCATCCTCGCGGCTCAGGGGAGGCATCGCGTCTGGGTACTCAGCCTGCTGCCGGGGATCGGCGGGTGGCTGGCCTACCGCGCTGCGCTGCGGAGCGCCGCGGCGGTGGCCTGAGTCTCGCTTCAGTGGGCGCCGGTGCGCCGGGCCTGTTCCACTGCGGCCTCGGCTCCGTGCGTCCACGGTGCGCCGTGTCCGGTCAGGACGGTCGCGGCACCGGTGGAGGAGATCGCTTGCAGGGAGTCCAGGGCCTGCCGGGTGTCCTTGGTGGCGGCGCTGGCCACGATTTGTGGTCCCTGAGTTCCCGTGTACGGATCCAGCGTCACCAGCGCGTCTCCGCTGATCACGGTGTTCCGCTCGGGCAGATGCAGAATGCAGTGCCCGTCCGTATGTCCGGGAGTGTGCAGCACCGAGGGACTGCCCGGCAGGTCCTCCAAAGAACCCTCGGTCATCGGCTGGGTGTCCCGCAGCCCCCGAACGCGCAGCGCTCCGGAGGTCGCGAGCTTGCCCAGCACCGGCAGGGATCGGGGATGGGTGAACGGGTAGAGGAAACGGTTGCGCTCGGTGGCATAGCGGTAGGGGTGGGAGGCCAGCGGCGCGTCCTCCTGGTGCACCAGAACGGGGATTCCGTGCTCGCGATGGGCATGCCGGGCGAATCCCATGTGATCAAAGTGGCCGTGGGTCAGGGCCAGGGCGCGAATGTCTCCGGGGCGCCGTCCGCGGGTGCGCAGCACCTCCAGAACCTCCTGCCACATGCGAGGCAGGCCCGCATCCACCAGAAGCACGCCGTTCTCGTCCTCCACCACATAGCAGTTGACGTGGGCGCGGGTGATGAGGTGGATGCCGTCGGCAACGTCATAGCTGATCATCGGATTCTCCAGACATATCGCAGGTGCGTCAGATCTAGCGGTTGAGCTGGGGCTTCCGTGTCAGTGTGGTCAGCCGGCCTGGGTGTTGCGGGTGAGCAGGCTTGATGCCGCCAGGGTTTTCACCGCCTCACGTCCGGCCCGGTTGGCCCCCACAGTGGACTGCGAGGGGCCGAAGCCGGTCAGATGCACTCTCGGTTCAGCCACCACCTCGGTGCCGCGCACTTGGATACCGCCGCGGTCGTTGACGAGGTTCAACGGCGCCAGATGAGCTAAGGCAGGTCGGAAGCCGGTGGCCCAGAGGATCATATCCACCGAGGTGAAGGACCCGTCAGCCTCGCGCACCCCGTGCGGTTCGATGCGGCTGAACATCTCTCTCCGCTCCAGCGCCCCGCGGGCCTGCGCCTCCCGCGCGCCGGGAGTCCAGATGAGTCCGGTGTAAGAGACGATGCTCGCCGGCGGAAGACCAGCCTCAGCATTGGCGGTGACTTTTTCAATGGTCTTCCGCCCCTCGATCTCCGGCCGGAAGTCCTCGTCAAGAAAGACCGGTTCCCGGCGGGTGTACCAGAACGTGGTGGTGTGGCGGGAGATCTCCTCCAGATGCTGCACCGCGGAGATCCCTCCGCCGACCACCGCTACGCGACGGCCCGCGAACGCCGAGGCGGCCACATAGTCCCGGGTATGCAGATGGGTGCCCAGAAAACTGTCATGCCCGGGATACTGCGGCAGCAGCGGGTTGTTCCACGTGCCGGTGGCGTTGATGACTGCCCGTGTATGCCAGATGCCCTGATCGGTCTCCACGAGCAGCTCGCCCGCAGGATCCGCATCCGCACGGCGCACGGCGCTCACCGTGACGGGACGCAGAATGGGCAGGGCCATGCGCCGCTCAAACTCTGCGAAGTACCGAGGGACCGCGGTCCGGCTGGGCTCCTCGGGCTGAAGCGGGGGCTTGGGCATCCCGGGCAGATCAAAGATCCCGTTGACGGTGTCCATCGTCAGGGACTCCCAGCGGTGCTGCCAGGCCCCGCCAGGTGCGGTGTCGGCGTCGAGCATCACGAAGCTGCCTGCGGCCTCAGGGTGTGCGACTGCACTGACCAGGCCAGTCCTTTTGAGGTGATACCCCGCGGAGAGTCCCGCCTGGCCGGATCCGATGACGACGACGTCGGCCCTCATACGCGACTTCCCGTCTGTCATGACTGGATTGTTTCACAGCTGGTTTCCAGGAGGTGCCGGTTCCATAGCGGATGACGGCGCAGCAGATTCTCGTGGAAGGACAGGGATGGCCAGGAGACCGCCCAGAAGCATACGACGGGGTGCGGTGGCTCTGCCGCTGGCGCTCGCCGTGGTCTCTGCGGGAGGCTGCTCGGAGTACCCTGCCGATCCCGAGAAGAGTCTGTCTCACGCCCGCGGAGGGCAGTTAAGCGTGGGAGTGGTAGAGCATCCTCCGTGGACGGATTTGTCCACCTCCACGCCCTCGGGCACCGAGGTGGAGCTCATCACCGAGTACGCGCAGCGGATTGATGCCGAGATCCGGTGGGTGCCCGGAAGCGAGAGCGAGCTGGTGGGACTCATGGGCGAGCACGAACTGGATCTCATCATCGGCGGCTTTGACGAGAACACCCACTGGACATCGGAGGCGGCCCCCACCCGGCCCTACGAGACCCCGGCGGAAGGTCCCGGGCGCATTGTCCTGACCGAACAGGGGGAGAATGCGCTGCTCATGGACCTGGAGAGCTTCTTCATCGAGAGGGAGACCCCATGAGCCGCAGGCGCACGCCGCAGTTCGGCCACACCGAGCTCCCCCCGGAGCAGCAGCGGGCTCTGCAGAAGGCGCGGCGCATCCAGTACCTCTGGCTGGGGATCCTCACGCTCACGGTGGCGGCCATGGCAGCCGTCATGGGCAACTCCCAGGCCATGAAGACCGCGTGGATCGAGGACATGCTCTCGTTCCTGCCTCCGCTGGCCTTCCTCATCGGTGCCCGGCTGGCCGCCAAAACCCCCAATGAGCGGTTCCCCTTCGGCTATCACCGGGCGGTGGGAGTGGGGCACCTGGTCTCCGGCGTGGCGCTCGCCGGCGTGGGACTGCTGCTCATCGCCGATGGCGGCAGCAGCCTGCTGCTGGGGGAGCGTCCGCCGATCGGCGCGATCAACCTCTTCGGCACACCGGTGTGGCTGGGGTGGCACATGATCGTAGTGGCGCTGGCCAGCTGCATCGCCCCGGTGATCCTGGGGCGGATCAAGCGCCGGCTGGCTGAGCAGCTGCATGACAAGGTGCTGCGTGCCGATGCGGATATGAACCGAGCGGACTGGCTGACCGGACTGGCCACCGCCACGGGCGTGGCCGGTATCGGCCTCGGCTGGTGGTGGGCTGATGCGGCGGCGGCACTGGTCATCTCAGTGAGCATCACCAAGGACGGCTGGGAGAACATCCGCGATGCCATCCGCGACCTCGCTGATGCCCGCGCCACCACCGTGGACAACTCCGCTCCGCACCCGCTGATCGCCCGGATCAATGCTCGCATCCAGCAGGAGCCCCAGGTGGTATCTGTCCAGACCCGCGCCCGTGACGAGGGGCATGTACTCCACGTGGAAGCCTTTCTGCAGGTGCGTGAGCCTCGGCTGGAAGTGGCCTGGCTCGAGGAGCTGCGCCGCAGCTGCACCGAGATGGACTGGCGGATCCAAGACCTGGTGCTCTCTGTGACCGACACGCCCCACGGAGAGGGCGATGACGCGCAGGGGGATCAGGACTTCGCCGCGGCCTGACGCAGCGCCTGTTGGAAGACCTCTGCCGGCTGTGCCCCGGAGACTGCCACCCGGTCGTTGAACACGAAGAACGGCACCCCGGTGATCTGCATCTTCCGGGCCAGGCTGATGTCAGCATCGACCTGCTGGGCATAGGCATCCCCGACGACGACGCCGCGGGCCTCCTCGCGATCCAGCCCCACCTCAGCGGCGAGGTCTGCCAGAGTGTCGGCGTCGCCTAAGTGCTTGCCCTCGGTGAAGTATGCGGCGAAGAGCCGGCGGACCAGCTCATGCTGCAGTCCCTTCTCCGCAGCGTAGTGGGAGAGCCGGTGCGCGGTGCGGGTGTTGGTGGCCAGCGCCTGGTCCAGCCGGTAGTCCAGCCCGAGTGAGGCGGCACGTTCGGTGACCTGGGCATTGGCCGCGGCAGCCTGGGCAGGCTCCATGCCGCGCTCCTCAACGAGGAGATCAGTGGGGCTGATCGCGGTCTCGGGGCTCAGCTCGGGCATGAGCTGGTAGCTGTGGTAGTGGATCTCCACCTCGTGCTCGTATGACTCTAAGGCCTGCTGCAGCAGAGCCTCACCCATGTAGCAGAAGGGGCACACAAAGTCGCTCCACACATCGATTCTCATGGGCTCATCATCCCACCGTGCGGGGTCCGGTGCACCCTTTGCTGCTCCTGGGCCTCAGCCCGTCAGTTGGGCGTTTCCCACTACTTCAAACGGCGCCGCAGCGGGCCAAAGTAGTGAGAACTGCCCAACTGATTCAAGAGCGTGGTCAGCTGGTCGTTGTCTGCAGGTTCGCCACCGCCCGCTGCAGACGGCGCGCCCGGACGTCCTCTGTGGCTGCGGTCATCAGCTGGTGCAGGATCGAATACCGCTCCTGGCTGCTGAGGGTATCAAACGTCTGACGCAGTCCGGCTGCCTCCAGGGCGGTAATCAGGTCAGCCGGGACCACCGCCGCCGCTGAGCCCGCGTAGGCACGGTCCCACCGCCCATCCGCCTGGGCTTTGGCCACCTCGGCTTCACCGCGAGGGCGGATTCGCCCCTCGGCGCGGAGGCGCTGGATGTGCTCCACGTTCCGGGCCGACCACATCGACCGGGCACGGCGAAGCGTGAAGCGCTGGATGAAGGTGGCGTCGTCGTAGCGGCGCTTCTGCCCGTCAATCCATCCGCTGCACAGGGCTTCATCCAGGGCTTGGGCGTAGGTCAGGGAGGTGGGGAAAACCGTGCCCTTCTTGGCCAGCATCAGCCAGACGCCGTCGTGAGTCTCCTCGTGCTCATCCAGCCAAGTCCGCCATGCCGCTGCATCAGCGACGACCAGGATCTCAGGTTCACCGGCCATGCCGCCTCCTCAGGTGAAGACCCGTCAGTGACTCCGCGGTGCCTGTGGCCGAGGTGCTGATGAGTTCAGCGGGTGTTCCGGAGAAGACCACCTGGCCGCCGTCGTGGCCGGCCCCGGGGCCCACATCAATGATCCAGTCGGCGCGTGACATCACATCTAGATTGTGCTCGATGACGATGACCGTGCGCCCGGCGTCCACGATCTCATCGAGCACGCCGATGAGCCGATCGGTGTCGGCCATATGCAGTCCGGAGCTGGGCTCATCCAGCACGATGACCTCGGCCTCGGTGCCCATCTCGATGGCCAGCTTCAGGCGCTGACGTTCGCCGCCTGAGAGCGTGGTCAGGCGCTGACCCAGGCGCAGATACCCCAGGCCCACCTGCTGCAGCCTCCGGAGCATGGGGGTAATGGCCTTCTCCGTGAAGAATTCCACTGCTTCCTCGACGGAGAAGTCGTAGACCTCGGCGATGTTCTTGCCCCGCAGGTGGTGGGACAGGGCCTCCGGGGTGAAACGGCGTCCCTGGCAGGTCTCGCACAGCGACTCGACGCCCGCCATGAACGCCAGATCTGTATAGATGGCACCCAGTCCCTTGCACTCGGGGCAACCGCCCTTGGAGTTGGCGCTGAACAGGGCGGCCGAGGCGCCGGTGGCTTTGGCGAAGGCTTTGCGGATGGGGTCCAGCAGCCCCGTGTAGGTCACAGGGGTGGAGCGGCGCGAACCGCGGATGGCGGACTGATCCACGAACGCCACACCTTCTCGGGGGAGATGTCCGTGTATGAGCGAGGACTTGCCCGAGCCGGCCACACCGGTGACGGCGACCAGGACCCCGGTGGGAACGTCGACGTCGACGCCTCGCAGGTTGTTGGTATCGGCATTCCGGATCGGTAGCCATCCGGCGGGCTGCCGGACGGTGTCCTTCAGCGGCTGCTGTTGTTCCAGATGGCGGCCGGTGAAGGTGCCGGATCGTTTCAGTGCGGCGAAGTCTCCGGTGTAGACCACCTCGCCGCCGTGTACGCCGGCCTCCGGTCCCATATCGATGATGTGATCGGCTACCGCCATCACCTCGGGCTTGTGCTCGACGACGAGCACGGTGTTTCCCTTGTCGCGCAGCTTCAGCAGCAGGGTGTTCATTCGTTCCACGTCATGGGGATGAAGGCCCGTGGTGGGCTCGTCGAAGACATAGGTGATATCCGTCAGGGACGAGCCCAGATGCTTGACCATGCGAGTGCGCTGGGCCTCACCGCCGGAGAGCGTTGAGGCCGGCCGGTTCAGGCTCAGGTACCCCAGGCCGATGCTGTTGAAGGTCTCCAGCGCTTCAAGCAGTTTGGCCTGTAGGGGAGCGGAGGAGGCGGAGAGGCCTGCGCCGCGCAGAAACTCCGCCAGGTCGGAGATCTGCATACTGGTGCATTCGGCAATGCCTTTGCCTGCGAGTCTGACGGCACGGGCCTCCGGCTTCAGGCGGGAGCCCTCACAGTCGGAGCAGGTGCGCTGCACCGCCGCGCGTTCGACGGCGGCACGCATGGCTGGCTGCAGGGTTTCGACGTCTTTGATGAACACCGAGAGCCGCAGGTTGGTGATGAGGCCGCGGTAGGTGATGTTCATGCCGTTGTGCTTGACTTTGCGCTCTTCGGCGTAGAGGAAATCTTCGCGTTCGGCGTCGGTGAACTCGCCCACGGGTTTATCGGGGTCGAAGATCCCTGTTTCGGCGTACACCGACCACTGCCAGGAGCCGGGTTTGTAGCCGGGCCAGTCGATGGCGCCGTCGTTGAGGGATTTGGAATGGTCCACGATGGCGTGAACGTCGACGTCGGCTACGGTTCCCAGGCCTTCACACGTGGGGCACATCCCGTGAGGGTCGTTGAAGGAGAGCTCGTGGGAGGATTCCAGCCGCGGGGTACCCTCCCGGGAGAAGAGTAGGCGCAGCATCGTATAGGTATCGGTCGCGGTGCCGACGGTGGAGCGCTTATTGGCGCCCATCTGCTCCTGGTCCACGATGATTGCGGCGGTGACGTGGCGCAGGCTCTCCACCTCCGGCTGGGGTGAAGGCGGCATGAAGCCCTGGATAAACGCGTCGTAGGTTTCGTTGATCAGGCGGCGGGACTCTGCGGCGATGTGCCGAACACCAGGGAGGACTTTCCGGAGCCGGAGACTCCGGTGAAAACGGTGAGCTGGCGTTTGGGGATGTCGACGTCGACCCCGCGCAGGTTGTTCTCGCGGGCGCCTCGGACTTCGATGAATTCGGCGGCTGGATGGTGTGCGGTGGACTCGGGGGAGGAGGACGATGCAGAGGGAGTACGCTCAATCACCCCATTATCGTACACCGTACGCATCGTTGGTGTGTCAGTAGGTTCGTGCCCCTATGTCCTTTCAGGCACAGGATTGGCCTCCTCTAGCCGCGCAGAATCTTTTGCATGGGCTTGCCCTTGGCGAGTTCGTCAACCAGTTTGTCCAGGTAGCGGATTTCACGCATGGTGGTCTCCTCGATCTCCTGAACTTTGACGCCGCAGATGACGCCGGTGATCAGCGTGCGGTTCGGGTGAAGCGCTGGCGCTTCGACGAAGAACGTCTCAAAATCTGTGCGTTGGTCCAGGACATCTTCGAACTGTTTCGGGGTATAGCCCGTGAGCCACCGAATGATCTCGTCCACCTCGTCTTTGGTGCGCCCTTTGCGCTCAGCTTTGGCGATGTAGTGCGGGTACACATCGGCCACCGGCATGGTGTAGATGCGGTGCTTTGTCATGAGCTCATCATCTCAAAGGGGTGCGAGGGTCGTTTCAGGACGGGGATGTGATGACTAGTGGGGAATGGCTGCCTTGACTATTGTTGTCGCGCGTCAGACTTAGTGGCAGGGCCGTTATGTAGGTCCTGAAGGAGAGTCA
>NZ_JAVKGT010000013.1:0-77927 GCF_031432335.1 Nesterenkonia flava
TTTTCTATGAGGCACGGCCCCTGGCTACGCGGGGACTTTCTCTGAGTCTCGTCGGGTCGTTGTACTGGGAGACATAGGTGGAGATGATGTCCTGGATACGCAGATCCAGGCCGACGACGTCACCGTGGTCAGAGATGGCGGTGGCCTTCTCGTGCAGGTCGTCCCAGTCCCAGTCGTCGCCGGGGAGCTCCACACCGGCTTCTTCGAACGTGGTTTCGTTGATCAGCAGGCCGATGGCGTTACCGCCGGTGGGCAGACCGTAGACCACGTCATCGACGGTGGCGTTGGTGAGGGTGAAATCCTCATAGGGGCTCAGGTCGACGTACTCGGAGAGCTCCTCAAGTGGGTAGAGCATGCCGGCTCCGCCGTACTCCTGAGGCATAGCGCCGCCCAGGGTGAAGAGGTCGGGACCGCCGCCTGCAGCGAAGTCGGTGGAGAGACGGTTGAACAGGTCCTCCGGATCACCCGTGGGGGTGGTCTGGATGGTGATGTTCTCGTGCTCCTCCATGAAAAGGTCGAAGACCTCCTGGGTCAGTGCGGCACGCTCGTCGTTGCCCCACCATGCGACCTCGAGGGTGATCTCGCGGTTTTCATCGTAGTCTTCGGCAGCCTCGCCGCCGCCTCCGCCGCCACAGGCGGTGAGGGCCAGGGCGGCCACCAGCGCGCCGCCGAGTGCGGCACGGCGCTTAAATGATGCTGCAGTAGGCTTCATTGCTCTGCCTCATTTCGTCTCGTGGTGGTCGCTGGTGCGACCACCTCTTCAATGGTGCTGTGTCTTCCCGCCCCGTTCGAGTCTCACCACGAGTCCTCATCAGAAGGGAATCGAGAACGCAGTCTGAGAAACCGCTTTCTCATGTGTAGAAGATATTATGAGCCACGTCACACAGTGTCAATCTGGGGATGTCCTGTGTGTCATCTTGTGATGACTCCGTAACCTGCGGGATTCCGCGATTCCCAGTCTGATGAGGGAGAACAGCGATTCTGGCGGCCTAGGCCAAGAAACCGCTTACAGGATGCGTAGTATCCCTCTTGGGGGCGCCTGTTGAGGCGCGAACCTCCAGCCTCGGCTGGAAGACCATGTCGTGACCGGGCTCCTTGCCCTCGATGAGGGAACGCAGTCGGTACCACGCCTGAACCCCCAGCTCCTCATGCGGCACCGAGGCGGTCGTCAGCGCGGGAGCGATGTAGCGGGCAAAGGGAATATCATCGAACCCGGTCACCGAGATATCGTCCGGCACTCGGACTCCGCGCTCCTGCAATCGCCCTAGCAGCCCAATCGCCACCAGGTCGTTGTAAGCCATCGCGGCGGTGGCACCGGTCTCCATGAGACGGTCCGCTGCCTCGAACCCGTGCTGGCTGGCTACTCCGCCGGGAATCCGCAGGACCTCCAGGTCGGGATGGGCTGCTGTGAAGGCCTCCACCCCCTGAAGGCGGTACTGATTCGAGACGCTTTGGCTCGTGCCCTCCACGTAGGCCACACGGCGGTGCCCCAGCTCGTAGAGATGCCCCAGCAGCGCCTCGATCCCGGCCCGGTAGTCCACGGTCAACGAGGGTGCGGCCGAGCTGGCCTTGCGGTTGATGAGGACCATGGGATGCAGACTCCCCGACAGGGAAGCCAGCTGTTCCTCCGCCATACGCGGGGCGCACAGGACCAGGGCGTCGGTGCGCCGACGAATGTCCCCGGCGAGCATGGGCTCCTCCAGCGCAGACTCGGCCGAATCCCCGATGAGCACTCGGTATCCATCCTCGTTCGCTGTGGCGCTGAGGCCCGAGAGCATGGCTTGGAACGCGGGGTTGCGCAGATCCGGGGCCACAAAGGCCACCGCCTGGGTCTGACCCAGGGCGAGGCTGCGCGCAGTGTAGCTGGGGGCATAGTTGAGCTTGGCAGCCGCACTGCGCACGCGCTCGGCAACCTCGTCGGCGCCCACGAATCGGTTATTCATCACCCGCGAGACAGTGGCGGGAGAAACTCCTGCCTCTCCCGCAACCTGTGCAATCGTGGCCGATCCCTTAGACCGGCCGGTTCTCTTCCGCGGTGCCATCCTCAGGAGTCTACTTCAGCGGATGTGTTCTGCATCGCACCCGTCCCAGCGCTCGGCTCAGGCGAACCGCAGCCCGAGCCCGAGCGCGTCGTGCACGCTCAGGGAGGCGTCCTCGATGCTGACTGGGGAGGCCTCGGCCAGGAAGCCCAGCGCGTGGAATCCGGCGTCTTCCACGTCCTCCACCCAGACCTCTTCCTCCAGGGTGACGGCGAGCTGGCCGCTGAGGTCGGGCAGCAGGTGCGGAGCCAGCCGCAACCCCTCAGCGCGCACCAGCTCAGCAATGCGCCGGAAGGGCGTGATCCCTCCGACTCGCACGATGTTCGGCTGCAGAATCTGGGCGCCTCCGGAGGCGATGACCTCCCGGAACCGGAAGAGCGTGTGAAAGTTCTCACCTGCAGCGATGGGCACGCGCGGCCCCGTATGGCTGATGCGCCGGGCTAGCTCGGCGTAGCCGAGAGTGTCATCAGCGCGCAGCGGCTCCTCGATCCACTCGAGGTCATACTCTGCCAGGGTCGCGATCGCCCGCTCGGCAGCCGGAAGGTCCCAGCGCTGATTCGCGTCGATCATGAGCGCCCGCTCCGGCCCCAGGATCTCTCGGGCGAGCTTCACGCGCGCCACATCCCGGGCGAGGTCGGGCGAGCCCACCTTCATCTTGATGGCGGGCTGGCCCTGGTCTACCCAGCGCTGGATCTGCTCCCCCAGCTCCTCCAGGCTGTAGTGCAGGTTCACGCCTGAGCCGTAGGTGCGCAGCCTCTCGTGCCGGCGCCCCAGCAGACCGACGACGCCGGTTCCAGCTCTGCGCGCCTTCAAGTCCCAGAGCGCCAGGTCCACTCCACCCATGGCGATGGTGGTCAATCCGCCTCCGCCGGCCTCGTGCAGGTGGCACCACAACTCGTCCCACAGCACGTCAGGATCGGTGCTTCGTCCCACGATAAAACGGGCAATGTCATGGTCCAGGAGGGCCTTGACGGCTTCGGGGCCGATGGTCGGGGTCCATGCGAACCCGGTGCCGACCTGCCCCTCGCTGTCGGTGAGCTCCACGACGATCGCATGCATCCGCGGCGCCTCCGGCACCCACGGCCGCGCCATGTCACGGGTGAGGTGACGCGTGCGGACTTCAGCAATCGTGGTGGAGGAAGGTGACGTCGTCGTGCTGGTCACTGCCCCAGCTCCTGGGCGATCTTTAGACCGTGGTCGAGAAGATCCTCGAGCCTGGTGAGGTGGTCTTCAGCGGGGTCCACCAGTGGCGGCCGGACACTGCCCACCGGCAGTCCGCGCAAGCGGTTTCCTGCCTTGATGAGGCTGACCGCGTACCCCGGGGTGGTGTCCCGCAGCTGCACCAGCGGCAGATAGAACTCGCTGAGCAGACGTTCGGTGACGCTCGTGGCCCCCTCACGGTAAGCGCGGTAGAAGGCGATGGCGATCTCCGGCTGGGCGGCGAAGACCGCGGAGGAGTAGAGCGGAATGCCGATGGCCTGGTAGGCAGCCTGGGAGGCTTCGGCGGTCAGCAGACCGTTGAAGAAGAGAACATCCTCGCGCACGGCACGGGCCGCCAGCACGATCTGCTGAGCCAGAGCGACATCGCCGACGCCGTCCTTGAGCCCCACCACGTTGGCGTGGTCCTGCAGCAGCTGAGCCACCGTCTCAGCGCTGAATCGAGCGTTGGCGCGGTGGTAGATGATCACGGGCAGCTCGGTGGCACGGGCAACGGACTCCACATAGCGGCGCACTCCCTCCTGGGTGCCTCCCACCAGGTACGGCGGCAGCAGCAGGAAACCGTCGGCACCGGCGGCCTCAAGCTCCTTGGCCGACTCGACCGCCTGAGCAACCGGTCCCCCGATGCCGGCGATGACCGGGACCGCACCGGCGACGACGTCGACGGTCTCCTTGACCACCTGGATCGACTCCGACTGCGCCAAGGCGTGGAACTCGCCGGTGCCGCAGGCGGGGAAGATCCCACCCGGGCCCGCGCTCAGCCCCCGGCTGACGTGCTCGCGCAGCAGCTCGACATTCACGCTGCCTGCCGCAGGGCCCTCGGTGTGGAAGGGGGTGACCGGGAAGAACAACGGCCCCTCGGCAAAGTTAATGGTGGTCACGAGGTGGTCCTTTCTGTGCTGGTTCCGCGGGCGGGGAAGCCCCGCCACGTCCACGAGATGGCCCGCACGCCCGCTGTGCGGCCGCACGGGTCCGGGACCTCGCGGCTCCCCTCGGCCGACGGATGCCGACCAACGGGCCTCATTTCCTAGAGTCGGTTCAGGCCTGCAGCGCTGCCGGGTTCACGCCCAGGCGCTCCAGAGCCTCGGGCGCCAGCTGGTTGCGCCAGCTGCGGGTTGGTTCCCAACCAAGATCGCGCCGGGCCGCATCGATGCTGAAGAGGGATTCATGGCCCGTGAGACCGCCGGCCAGATCGGCGATCTCCGGCAGATACTGTGCCAACAGCTCAGCCGGAGGCGCCACCGACATCGCGTCTGCGGCTGAGACGAAGTAGCACGCACCGGAGGGGGAACCTTCAGCCCCCAGCCAGGTGTCCACAAATCCCGCGGCATCGCGAGCGTCAAGGTAGTTGAACAGCGAGACGGCGGCCAGCTCGGGCTTGGCCAGACGCTCCTCGACAGTGTGGCCCTGCTGAGTCGGAGCGCCCTCCCACTCCTCCGGCGCAATCACGTAGCAGGGGCGGAAAGAAGCCAGCCGCACGCCAGGGTTGGCCAGCGCGAAGCTGGCCACCATCTTCTCCAGGACCACCTTCGACAGGGCGTAGGCGTGGAAGGGCTGGGGAGTGATGCCCTCATCCAGCGGGAGCCGGCCGGGGTGCCATCCGGAGCGGCCATAGCCCAGCACCGTGGGGCTGGAGGCGACCAGGATGTTCGTAATGCCGGCGTTCACCGCCGCTTCCAGCACGGTGAAGCCCATGCCGGTGTTGACCTCGAAGATGGTCCGCTCCGGCGCACTGAAGGGCACGGCGATGGCTGCCAGATGCACCAGGGCGTCAGGGGACAGCGATTCAAGGATTTCAGCGGTCTGGGCGGGGTCCGTGAGATCGGCGGTGATCTCGTCACCCACCCCGGTGGTGCTGCGGTCAATGGAGGTCACGTGGTGCCCAGCGGCTCGCAGTCCCTCGACCACGCTCCGTCCCAGCCGGCCTGCTCCGCCGGTCACTGCTACGCGCATGCCACACCTTTCTCCAGTCACAATCAGATTCGTCAGCTGCGTCAGGGATACCCACCCCATGAAAGCGCTTTCTCACCAGACTAGCCTGTGACACGCGCCTCACTCAACTGAGAAGGGCGTTCCGCGCCTCCCGTCGCAGGAAAACGCTTTCTCACGTACCCTGTGACAGTGACCACACTTGAGACTTCTACGTTTGATCTGACCGCAGAACGGGCCGTCAAGAGGGAGCGCGTTCTTGAGCTGCTGGAGGGGTCCGACAGTGCTGTCTGGCTCTCCAGCCCCGCCGCCGTCTCCTGGTATCTGGGAGGAGCCCGCGTCCATACTTCCCTGGTGGGCCCGCCGATCGCCGGCGTCCTGGTGGGCCGGGAGACTGAGCAGGTGGTGACGTTCAGCAATGAGGCCGACCGCCTTGCGACCGAGGAGCTGCCCGACGACGTCGAGATCCGCACCGTGCCCTGGCACACTCCCCTGGACAGCGCCGTGGCATCCTTGCCTGCAGTCCGGCGCGAGGCTGAGCTCGACGCTGAGCTGCGAGCCGCTCGGGCCTCCGTGCTGCCCCGTGAGCTGAGCCGCTTCGAACGCCTGTGCAGGGAGTCGGCCGAGATTCTCACCGCCCAGCTCAGCGCCGTAACCCCGGAGACCACCGAGCGGGAGCTCAGCGCGCTGGTCGCGGCAGAAATCCTGCGCATCGGCGCGGATCCCGTCGTCGTCATGGTCGCCGGTGCCTCCCGCCTGGGCTACAAGCACCCCCTCGTCACCGATGCACCCGTGGGGGAACGCGCCATGGTGGTGGTGTGCGCCAGGCGGCACGGCATGATCGCCAATCTCAGCCGCTGGGTCCGTTTCGGGAAAGCTCCGGCGTCCGAGGCTGAGGGAGAACATCGTCTGCTGCAGGTCGAAGCGGCATATCTGAGCGCCACGCGCACCGGACGCGTACTGGGTGATGTGCTGGCCGACGGCGCAGCAGCCTACGCAGCCCAGGGATTCCCGGCTGACGAGTGGCAGAACCACCACCAGGGTGGCGCGGCAGGCTACGCCGGACGTGACCCCCGGGCAGTGCCGGGAATCTCCGACCTGGTGCAGGACCGCCAACTCTTCGCCTGGAACCCTTCGGCTGCAGGCCAGAAGGTGGAGGACACCGTCATCCTCGAAGGAGACCAAATCCGCCCTCTCACCGTGGATCCCGACTGGCCCACGGTGAGCGTCAACGGCATTGAGCGCCCTGTGACGCTGCAGCGCTGAGCACTAGCATGACTGTGGCCGGGTCCCCTGTGAGGGTCCCGGCCACAGTCGTCTTTGCGCTCTGACCCACAGAGCCGCGGAGGATTAGTCAGCCAACTGGTACTGGCCGTCGAGTCGACGCGTCAGCTTCCAGGGGTTCTCATCCTGCACCTGCTCGGGCAGCAGTGCCGCAGGAACGTTCTGGAAGGCCACTGGCCGCAGGAAGCGGTGGATCGCCAGGGTTCCCACGGAGGTGGAGCGGCCATCCGAGGTCGCCGGGAAAGGCCCGCCGTGAACGATCGCGTCTCCCACATCCACACCGGTGGGCCAGCCGTTAACCAAGAGGCGGCCAACCTTCAGCTCAAGATCCTGCACCAGATCACGGGCGACGACGGCGTCGGCGTCGTCTTCGGGGTTCAGGTGGAGCGTGGCGGTGAGCTGCCCCTCGATGCCCTGAGCCACAGCGGTCAGCTGCTCAGGTGCGCTGTACCGAACCACCAGGCAGACGGCGCCGAAGATCTCCTCGGAGAGCTCAGGCGTGTTCAGGAAGGTGGCGACGTCGGTGGTGTACACGGCCGGAGCGGGAGCGTTCTCGGTCGCGCCCTCAGCGCCGCGTCCAACCTGGCTGACGCCGGCGATGGAGCTGAGCTTCTTCTCACCGTTGATGCGTGCCGAGCAGATGCCCGGGGTCAGCATCGTGAAGCCGGAGGCCTCGGCCAGTGCAGTGCCGACCTGGGCCACGAAGTCATCGCCGTCGGCTCCCTCGGGCACGAAGATGAGCCCCGGTGCGGTGCAGAGCTGACCGGCCGAGCCGTTCAGTGAGGTCACAAAGCCCTCGGCGAGCGCGGTCCGCTCGCCTGCGAGGGCAGAGGAGAAGACGAAGATCGGGTTGACCGAGCTCATCTCCGCATAGACCGGGATGGGCTCGGGCCGGGCGTTCGCAGTGGCCATGATGGCGGTGCCGCCTCCGCGGGATCCGGTGAAGCCCACGGCCTTGATGCGCGGGTCCTCCACCAGGGCCTGGCCCACCTTCGTGCCCGGTCCGTAGACCAGGGAGAAGACGCCGCCAGGAAGGTTGTGCTCGGCCACGGCCTCGGAAATGGCCTGGCCCACCAGCTGACCGGTGCCAGGGTGTGCGTTATGGGCCTTGAATACCACGGGACAGCCCGCAGCCAGCGCGGAGGCGGTGTCACCGCCGGCCACGGAGAAGGCCAGGGGGAAGTTGGAGGCGCCGAAGACCGCTACCGGGCCCAGAGGGACCTGTACCTGACGCAAGTCCGGGCGCGGCAGGGGCTTGCGCTCCGGCAGAGCAGGCTCAATGCGCACACCAAAGTGGTCGCCTGTGGCGGCGACCTTGGCGAAAAGCTTCAGCTGATTCACGGTGCGCGCCAGCTCGCCCTGCAGGCGAGGCTCGGGCAGGCCGGTCTCCGTCATAGCGGTGGCAATGATCTCCTCACCGGCCGCCTGGATCTTCTCCGCAGCTGTGGTGAGGAAAGCCGCGCGGGCTTCGGGGCTTAGCCGGCGGTAGACGCTGAACGCTTCGGAGGCGGCCTGGGTAGCAGCCTGAAGCTGATCAGTGCCGAGGAGGGTGAACTCGGGACCGGTCTCGGCATCGGCAGCCGGGTCAATGGCCCGAACGGTGCCCCCGTTGCCCGGTGTCGGTGTGCCGGCGATGAGGGAGTGGTAGGTGGAGTCGGTCAGTGTGCTCATGGGAGTCTTCCCCTGTCTGTGGTCGGAGTCACTGGTCCTGCGCATGACACTAGCTGAGATAGCGCTTTCTTGCTTTCGTTTTGCCCCCTATCCCATCGCCAGCAGCCACGATGCAGCCAGCGTGACTGGCAGGGAGAGGAAGGAACTCGCGAAGATGATGTCCTTGGTCACCGTCAGAGGCATTTTGTGCTGAGCCCCGAAGAGGTAGACGTTCTGCGCAGTGGGCAGGGCTGCCATCGCGATAACGCCCAATAGCTCGGTTCCATTCAGTCCCCACACGGGGCCCGCGAGGAACCACGCGATGCAGGGCATGAGTGCAGACTTGCAGACGAGTCCGGCGATCGTATCGGGCAACCGGTTTCTTACCGTAAAGGGGCGCTCCTTCCACAACGCCATACCGAAAATCATCAGCATCAGCGGAATCGATGCCTCTCCGACCATGCGCAGCGGCTCCCAGAGGGGCGCCGGAAGAGTCCGACCTGTCAGTGACAGCAGCCCCCCGATCAGCACGCCCACCGTGGTCGGGTTAAACAGCGAGGCCAAAATACCTGCCGCACCGGAGCTGCCTTTGTCCGACGCACCTGCCCGCCGGGAGATCACACCAAAGATCGTCAAGTACAAGGGCGCCAGAACCAGCAGCTGGGCTAGCAGCACCGCCACTACCGGCGCGGTACTTCCCACCACGTAAAGGGCTACCGGAACCCCGATATTCCCTGCATTGACGTAAGAGGATGCCATTGACCCAACGGCGACCTCTCCGGCCCGACGATGCGTCAGCACGCCGAACACGGCGAAGAGGGCTCCGGTGAGCAGAGCGACGGTCAGCGCAATGGGCGCATAGATCCCCGCCACAGATCGCACGTCGGTCTGGGAGACCAGCACCACCATCAGACACGGGTTCGTCAGGTAGTACACCAGAGGAGTAAGCCCAGCACGGATGCGTTCCGACACGACTGGGGAGACGGCAGCGATCAGCGCGCCCACCGCGATGAGGACCGCGACGATGCTGAATCCCAGCAGTATCCCTTCCACGCCAGCTCAGGCCCCTTCGATATCGGTGCGACGCCTGCTCAGACGGCGGCCGGGGCGACGCTGGCCACGAGCGCATCTAGAGTCTGCTGCTCCTGCGCGGAGAGGTCACGCAGCGGGGGACGCACCGGACCGGGATTCCGGCCGACCGACCGCAGACCAGCCTTCACGATGGAGACGCCGTAGCCGTTGCCGCGGTCCCGAATGTCCAAGTAGGGAAGCACAAAGTCCTTGATCTTGGCGTGCACAGCGTCAGTGTTTAGAGCACGAACATCCCGGTAAAACTCCAGCGCAAACTCAGGAACAAAATTGAACATCGCCGAGGAGTAGGTGCTCATGCCCATCTGCAGCAGGGGCAGTGCGTAGGTTTCCGCAGTGGGGAGCCCTCCGAGGTAGAAAAGCCGGTCGCCGTTGGCTGCCGTCACACGGGCAAGGTGCTCGAAGTTCCCGATGCCGTCCTTGAAGCCGATGAGGTTCGGATAAGCCTGCGCCAGGGATGCCACCGTCTCAGCACTGTAGATGCCGTTTGCGCGGTTGTAGAGGATCACACCCAGAGACGTGGCTTCCAGCACGGCGGCCACATGTGCCCGCAGGCCCTCCTGGGTCGTCTCGGTCAGGTACGGAGGCATCAGCAGCAGACCGTCGGCTCCCGCGGCCTCCGCCATCTTCGCGAACTCCACGGCCTGGGCGGTGCTTCCGGTGGCCGAACCCAGTACCGGCACTCCGTCGCGCACAGTAGCAACAGCTGTGCGCACCACACGCTCACTCTCCTGCAGGGTGAGAGAGAAGCCTTCGCCAGTTCCTCCGGCGACGAACAGTCCGCCGATGTCGTAGCTGGACTGCCATTCAAGATGCTCACGCAGCTTGGCCTCATCGAGGGCCAACTGCTCGTCGAACGGTGTAACGGGGAAGGAGAGCAGCCCGTCTTTGAGGACCTCTGCAAGCTCCCGGGGCGCATAGCGCGTCATGGTGACCTCCACATTCTGGGAAACGAATGTGATTTACGCTACGATCGCCCGCCGATGCTTGTCCAAGCCTTGTTTCGCATATATCGATACCCTCGCGGCATGGCTCAGCCCTTCGCAGCCTGCTCTCCCAACCGCCGCACCAACGGGAGAACCGTGGAGAGCGCTGGATTCGTCGAGTCACCCCGCCAGACGGCATGCAGCTGCACCAGATCCACCGGTGACTCCCGTAACGGCAGAATGTTCACACCTGCCATCCCGAGCCGCCTGGCGGACTCCGGGACCAGGGCGAGCCCCTGGCCCGCTGCCACCAGAGCAACCATGGTCAGGACCTGGCTGGACGTATGGGAAATTTGATCGTCGCGCACATCCATCAAGCCGGTAACCAAGTCACGGAAGTACCGAGCCTGCTCCGGGGAATGCATGATGAGCGGCTCCCCCCGCAGCTCAGAGGATGAGATCGGCGCATCCCGGAGAGCCAGCGGATGGTCCCCCGGCACTGCCACCATGAGCGCTTCGGTCAGCAGGAGCGTGGATTCCACCTCATCTGCGTCAAAGGGGGGACGAGCCAACCCAATGTCGATCCGACCACTGCGCAGGTCGCCGAGCTGGCGGGCCGTCACCATTTCATCCAACTCAACGGCCACTCCTGGCAATTCTTCCCGAATGCTGGCCACCAGCGGTCCCAGAATGCTGAAGGCTGACCCGGCGGTATATCCGAGTCGAAGCAGTCCCACCTCACCGGCGGCGATGAGGCGAGCCTGCCGCGGAGCCTGCTCGGCCTTGGTCACCAAGTGCCTGCACTCGTCGAGAAACGCTCGCCCAGCTTCCGTGAGTCGGACTCCGCGAGACTCTCGCAGAAGCAGCACCACTCCCAGAGCTCTCTCCAACTTCTGGATCTGCCGGCTGAGCGGCGGCTGGGTCATATGCAGACGATCCGCCGCCCGGCCAAAGTGCAGCTCTTCGGCCACGGCCACAAAGGCTCGAGCCTGGTCTAATGTGAACACCGTCACCACCCCCTATTAATACCTGTAAGGTATCACGCTATTCATTCTGGGGCTTAGACAGGTATCGATCTGATTCTCTACCCTCGTATCACTCGCTCCTGTGGTGCCTATCACAGCATCCGCAGGAACCAGACCTATTAGGAGGCCCAGATGCTTGGGATGTCAGATCTTCGCCGGCCCCTGGCCGGTATTGCAGCCGGAGCAATGGTGCTCGGGCTCAGCGCCTGCGGAGGCGTGACCACCGGTTCCACGAGTAACGACAACGACGACTTCCCGACCGAGCCCATTCGCATGACGGTGGGCTACAACGCCGGCGGACCGGCAGACCTTATCGCCCGGGCCGTGGCAGAGGGTTCGCAGGATGCCTTCGGGGTAGCCATGCCAGTCGAGAACCAGCCCGGCGCCAACGGCGCCCTCGCCGTCAAGGAAGTCGCGGGCCGCGCCGCCGACGGCTACGAACTCACACTGCTCAACGCCTCCCTGATGACCATCAGCCCTATGGCCGTCCCAGAGAACGAGGCGGTCAGCTGGGATGAGGTCGACGTCGTCATGAGCCTTGTCCAGAACGACTACGTGCTCATCGCACATGCTGACAGCGAGATCGAGACGCTGGAGGACATGATCGACTTCGACGGGACCATCACCTACGGAACCACCGGCGTGGGCACCGGAAGCCAGCTCGCCCAGCTGGCCCTGTTCGGGGAGGCCGGCATCGAAGGAAACGAAATTCCCTACGACTCGGGTCCTCCAGCCCTGACTGCCGTCATGGGCGGCCAGGTGGAAGTCGGCACCGTTCATATTGGGGACGCCATGCCCCAGATCGAGGCCGGAACGGTGAAGCCCATCCTGATCTTCTCGGATGAGCGCAATGAGCACCTGCCCGACACACCCACTGCGCTGGAGTCCGGGTATGACATCCCCGTCACCCAGTACAGCGCGATCGCCCTTCCCGCCGGCGCCGACGACGCTGTCATCTCCGGCCTGCAGGAAGGCATCGAAGAGATTCTGGCTACCGACGAGTGGCAGAGCTTCATCGACTCCAACTACTTGGTTCGAGCCGAGATCCCTGGAGATGAAGTTAAGCAGCAGTGGCAGGAGCTGCACGAGACCTACGCTGCCTTCGCCGAAGAGCACGAGATTGATCTCGGGGGAGACTGATGACGACATCGGAGGCAGCCGCCGGGGAAGCCTCCTCGGCTGACACCGCAGACCGCGTCCTGACCATGGCGGACTACGAGCCGCCGCAGGCCGGCGCCGTGACCAATCTCGTCTGTGGCGCGGTGGTGTCCCTCCTCGGGCTGGGAGCCCTCCTCGTGGCGTGGGATCTGGGCTTCGGCTCGATGGCCGCGCCCGGGGCGGGCACCTGGCCCGCAATTCTCTCTGCGCTGCTCCTTGTCCTGGGGATCTTCATCATGCTTCGCGCGAAGACCTACGAAGACGCTGAGAAGCTCACACGCAACGCTGCGGCAGTGGCCGTGGGAGTCGTCAGCCTCGTGGTGGCGGTTCAGCTCATGCCCCTGGTCGGCTTTGAACTGCCAGCCACGGCCATGATGATCTTCTGGATGAGCGTGCTGGGCAAGGAACGATTCCGGCTCTCGGTGCCGCTCTCAGTCGTCATGGTGGTCGCGTTCTACCTCGTTTTCATCACCGGACTGAACGTCCCTATTCCGCGCCTCTTCTGAGGTGCGTGAGTTCGACACTTCTGTGAAAGGCACCGCGATTCTATGGACCTGACTCCAGTCCTCGAGGGGTTCCAGGTTGTTCTGCAGCCTCAGAACTTCCTCTTCTGCCTGCTGGGCGTGCTGGTGGGTATGGTCATCGGCGTCCTGCCCGGCCTGGGCCCCGCCGCGACCATTGCCATCCTTCTGCCGCTGACCTACGGCATGGAACCCGTCACCGCCATCATCATGCTCGCGGGGATCTTCTACGGGGCGATCTACGGCGGCACCGTGACGGCAGTGCTCCTGAAACTGCCTGGGGAAACCAGTTCGGCGATCACAGCCCTGGATGGCTATCCACTGGGTCAGAAAGGCCATGCGGGGAAAGCGCTGGGTATCGGAGCCATCGCGTCCTTTGCGGGGGGCACCGTTTCCATCATTGCGCTGACCCTCGTCGCCCCCATCATTGCTGGCTGGGCTCTGCGCTTCGGTCCCCCCGAATACGCGGCGCTGGCTCTCCTGGGCATTCTCCTGGTTGCCACCATTTCCAACGGCACGATGCTGAAGGCACTGGTGGCTGCCGCTCTCGGACTGCTGCTGGCAGTAGTCGGACGAGACGGCTTCACCGGGGAGCAGCGCTACACGGCTGGCAGCCTCGAGCTCTCCGACGGGTTGCAGTTCGTGCCGATCGCCATGGGCGTCTTCGGTTTGGCGGAGATCCTCTACAACCTCGAGAAGCGCCACCTGGCACAGCCCAAACCCATCAAGGTTGAGAAGGTTCTGCCCACCAAGGCTGACATGAAGCAGTCTGCGGGCCCCATCGCACGCGGCGGCGTCCTGGGTTTTCTTCTGGGCATCCTGCCCGGTGGTGGCGCCACGGTCTCCTCCATGGTGTCTTACGGCGTGGAGAAGCGCATCGCCAGGGACCCGAAGCGCTTCGGGAAGGGCGCCATCGAGGGTGTTGCCGGACCGGAGACGGCCAACAACGCGGCAGCCACCTCATCCTTCATCCCGCTGCTGACCCTCGGCATTCCTGCTAACGCAACAATGGCCGTCATGTTCGGAGCCCTGATGATCCAGGGCATTGCTCCGGGTCCTCAGCTGGTCAACACCAACCCGGACCTCTTCTGGGGCGTGGTGAACTCTATGTACATCGGCAACCTCGTCCTACTGATCCTCGCGATTCCGATGATCGGACTGTTTGTCCGGATCCTCTATGTCCGTACGACCATTCTGGCTCCGATCACCCTGCTGATCGTCTGCATGGGCGCCTTCACCATCTCCAACCGCTTCTTTGAGGTGATGGTGGTGATCGTCTTCGGCGTACTGGGTTACTTGATGAAGAAGTTCGGCTTCGACCCGGCGCCCTTGGTACTGGCCTTTGTCTTGGGCTCGCTGCTCGAAGACAACTTCCGTCGCAGCCTGATGATGTTCCAGGGAGATCTGACCCGGGTAGCTGACAGGCCGATCGCACTCACGCTGCTGGTCATCTTCCTGGTCGTGGTGATCATCCCGCTGGTGCTCAAGCTCACCGGCCGCGGAGGAAAGGGCTCCCTGGTGGAGACCGTCGCAGGTCAGGAGCCCTCAAGAACTCCCTGACTTCACACTGATTTCCGCTCCCACACACACCGCGCACAACACTTCCGAAGGAGACTCATGTCCAACGACTCCATCCGCTGGGTCAAGCTCTCATCCATCACGCTTCCGCTGCAGACGGCGATCTCCGACGCCAAGGTCTTCACTGGACGGCAGAAGCCGATGACCGAAGTGGCGTTCCTCTTCGCTGAGATCGCCACCGAGCAGTGCCACGAGGGTCTGGGCTTCAGCTATTCCAAGCGTGCCGGTGGGCCCGCCCAGTACGCCCACGCAGCAGAAGTTGCAGAGAATCTTCTTGGTGAGGACCCCAATGACATTGGGCGACTCATCACCAAACTGCAGTGGGCGGGCGCTTCCGTGGGACGCTCCGGCCTGGCAACGCAGGCTCTGGCTGCGATTGACGTGGCGCTCTATGACATGAAGGCTAAGCGCGCCGGTCTCCCCCTGGCCAAGCTCCTGGGCGCTCATCGCGATTCCGTCCGTACGTACAACACCTCCGGCGGATTCCTCAACGCCTCCCTCGAGGAGGTCAAGGAGCGCGCCAGCCAGTCCCTTGAGGAAGGCATTGGCGGCATCAAGATCAAAGTCGGTCTGCCGGACAACGCTGAGGACATCCGACGGGTGCGTGGAGTCCGCGAGCACATCGGCTCCGAGGCGCCTCTGATGGTGGACGCGAACCAGCAGTGGGACCGCAGCACCGCGCTGCGTATGGGACGGCGCCTTGAGGAGTTCGATCTGGTCTGGATCGAAGAGCCTCTTGATGCGTACGACGTCGAGGGACATGCCCGACTGACCAGCACCCTCGACACTCCCATCGCCACGGGAGAGATGCTCGCCTCCGTAGCCGAGCATGAGCGCCTGATCGAAGGCAAGGCCTGTGACATCATCCAGCCCGATGCTCCGCGCGTGGGCGGCATCACTCAGTTCCTGCGCCTGATGAACTTCGCCGACCAGAAGGGCCTGGATCTGGCACCGCACTTCGCCATGGAGATCCACCTTCATCTCGCGGCCTGCTATCCGCGCGAGCCGTGGGTGGAACACTTCGACTGGCTGGACCCTTTGTTCAACGAGCGGCTTGAAACCGAGGGCGGCCGAATGCTTATTCCCAACCGACCGGGCTTGGGAGTCACGCTGAGCGAGCAGGCGCGGGCCTGGACCGTGGCTTCCACAGAGTTCGGCACCCGCTGACCCCATGGCGAGAGGGCGGGCTGGCAAAGGACTTCCGAAGGGATCCGCTGCTGGCCCGCCCTTCCGTATGTGCCGGCGCCCTCAGCTCCTTGGTGCCGGAAGTCTTCAGACCTCCACGAACTGGGCGAACGCTTCCATATAGTCCTTGGCCCGCTGGGTTGTCCGCTCGTCTGCGGTGCCGTCGTCGTTGAAGGTGTCCTTGCCCACCTGGACCGCAAGCAGGGGTGCGCCCATGATCTTCACACCGAGCGGGGGCAGGAACTGACGCAGCTGTGACTGCCCATTGATGGTGCCGAATCGACCGGGTGAAGCGCCGGTGATGCCGAGCTTCAGACCCTGCAGTTCGTTGGTGCCACCGCGGGTGAGGATATCGAGGGCGTTCTTCACGCCTGCAGGGAAGGACTGGTTGTGCTCCGGGCTGACCAGCAGCAGCGCGTCCTGGGCCCCCACCTTCGCCTTGTACTCCGTCATGATCTGCGGGAAGTCCTCATCCATGTCCCGGTGATAGAGGGGCAGCTCGTGGATGTCGATGTAGTGGAGTTCTACACGCTCAGGCGCCTGGTCCACCAGCACCTTCGCCAACTTCTTGTTGATCGAGGATTCGGCCGCGCTTCCAACGATGTATCCGATCTTGACCACGTGTATCGCTTCCCTTCTTCCGTTGAGCATCTGACCTCACCCTAATGGGCACAGAGTTTCCGGGCTGTTTCTCGCCTGCTGCTGCTGGGAGGCGATATCACCAGATCGCCGCGCGAGATTCAGCCGCGCGGGCGCATGCGGCTGCTGGGAAGCTCCGGTGCCGGCAGGGGCGCGGCCTGACCTGGAGGGAAGTCTCCAAACTGCGGGAAGGGCCTGCCGTCGTCGTAGGCGGTTCCGGCGAGCGCATCGCGCAGCTCACCATGCACGGGGTCTCCGAGGGCGCCCGCCTCCACGGTGACCTCCTCCTCGCTGCCGTCGGGGTGCGCGGCGGTCTCCGTGTCCTTGCCCACCGACGACGACGGCGCCTCGCCCCCGTGCAGCCCCAGTCGCTGCGCCAGCGGTGAGTCCTCGCCGGGAGCTTCAAAGCCCATCTCGGCTTGGTAGGCCGCACGGTAGGCCGCGATCTCCTCGTGGGAGCGGCCGATGAAGTTCCACCACATCACGATCTGCTCTCCCAGGGGTTCACTCCCGATCAGCAGCGCCAGTACCGGCTCCTCCCCGGCGGTGACACGCAGGCTGGTGGCCCCCGTCTCGACCACGGCCAGGTGATCAGGGGGAACCTCGCACCCGTTGAACTTCACAGCGCCACTGACGTGCAGCAGTGCATGTTCATGGCCCGCGGGCACGTCGATGTCCAGGACTGTGCCGGGCTCTAAGCGCAGCTCCGCGCCGGTGAGCGGAATGTAGGTCTTCACGGGAGAGCGGTACCCCAGGAGGTTTCCGACAAAGACTTTGGCCTGCCAACCGTCTCCGGAGACTGGATCCGGGCGGTGGGTGTCCAGCGTGGGCTCCACAAAACGGTGCTCATCCGGGAACGCGTACCACAGCTGAGCCCCGTGGAGGACCTTGGTGTCGGCGCTGGAGTATTCGGAGTGGCTGATACCCCGCCCGGCGTTCATCATGGCCACATCACCCGGCCGCACGGTGGCCCAGTTGCCGGCGGAGTCCATATGATCGATGCGCCCGGAGAACAGCCAGGAACAGGTGGCCAGTCCGGTGTGGGGATGACGGGGCACGCGCATCGGGGTGGCCTCGGTGAGGTCATCGGGACCGTAGAAGTCCAGGAAGCACCAGGCTCCCACCAGGGAGCGGGCTCGTTGAGGCAACGTGCGGCGCACATTCATCGCCCGGGGTCCGCCCAGGGGCACGTCGCGAGGCTCCAGCAGTTCCACGCCAGACTCGGTCCGGGTGACGCCGTCGCGCAGCCCGCTGCCCGCAGAGCCAGGACTCTCCTCATCGGTCCGGCCGCTGGAGTCATACGTGTAGGGACCATTGATGCAGATCTGCTCCTGCAGCTGTTCCTCCACCGGGGCATCACTCATGTCTTCATTCTTTCAATCGTGAAGGAAATAGGAAACGGCGGTGCAGGAGAGACTCTCATCCATACACCGCCGTCCGCGCTGCAGCTCAAACATTCCTGCAGCGTCACTCAGACGCCATAGTCGATGACAACGCGTCCGTCGATCTTGCCGTGGTGCATCTCATCGAAGACGGCGTTGATATCCCCCAGAGGCCGCTTCGAGTACGTCGGATGGATCAGCCCTCGAGCGTAGAAGTCCAGCGCCTCCTCCATGTCCTGCCGGGTCCCGACAATGGACCCTCGAATGGTCAGGCCTTTGAGCACAATGTCGAAGATCGGGGCCGGGAACTCTCCGGGAGGAAGCCCGTTGAAGACAATGGTGCCTCCACGCCGGGTCATGGCGATGGCCTGACCGAAGGCGCTGGGGTGAACAGCTGTCACCAAGACGCCGTGGGCCCCGCCGACCTTCTGCTGGATCTCATGGGCCGGATCCACGCCCATAGCGTTGAGCGTGATCTCCGCTCCGTGCTTCTCGGCGAGTGCCAGCTTGTCATCCGCAATGTCCACGGCAATAACACGCATCCCCATCGCGACGGCGTACTGGACGGCGATATGACCCAGTCCACCGATCCCGGAGATCACGACCCACTGGCCCGGTCGCACGTCGGTGACTTTCAGGCCCTTGTACACCGTCACACCCGCACACAGAACCGGGGCAATCTCATGCGGGTCCGAACCTTCAGGGATCACGGCAGCAAACCGAGCGTCAACAAGCATGTACTGCCCGAAGGATCCGTCCGTGGAGTACCCGCCGTTGATCTGAGCCTCACACAGAGTCTCCCATCCAGTGCGGCAGTATTCACAGGACCCGCATGCGCTCCAGAGCCACGCATTCCCGACAAGCTGTCCCTCTTTGAGCTCCGTGACGCCTTCTCCCAGCTTCTCCACGACTCCGACCCCCTCGTGGCCGGGGATGAACGGGGGCGTAGGCTTCACCGGCCAGTCACCTTCGGCAGCATGGAGGTCGGTGTGGCACACTCCCGAGGCGATGAGCCGGACACGAACTTGGCCGGGGCCCGGTTCGGGAAGGGGATAGTCGGTGATGTTCAGCTCTTTACCGAAGTCCTCGACGACGGCGGCGGTCATGGTGCTCATAATCTCTCCCTGATCAGTGCGGCCCGGGCCGCAACCGGTAGATGCACCAGCGACGCTAGTCACGCCCGGGTTGCATCACCGTTGCATGCGGGCCACGAGAGCGGCTCGCTGAGGAGAATCCGCCGGGAGGACTCGCAGCGCGGTGTAGATGACTTCCTCGTCATCGGCAGCCTCGGGCAGCTGGAGGTACCGCCACAGCTCCTGCGGAGTGCCATCGGATAACACCGCTTCCCGAAGTTCAACGGAGAGCTGACGCCGCAGGTCCACCACTCCGGGGGCCTCAGAGGCCGGAAGCAGCGGCCCTCCGTAGATATCCAGGGCCAGCTGCCGCTGTCCGGCGACCAGGGCCTGGTGCACCAGGACCGCGTCCAGCTCCACGGGTCGATCAAGGCGATAGGGCTTGGAAACCAGATCCGCTCCCCCCGCCGCGGGAGTGGCCCTGAGCATTCGACGCAGGCGCACGACTTCGGCACGCAATGTCACCTCGTGACCGGGCTCGCCGAACAAAAGCTCGGCAAGTTCCCCGCAGCTAAGCCCCGTGCCCAGCTGCAGCCCCCCGTGCCACGCCAGCAGGGTCAGAATCTCCGCGTGCCGCAGGCCGAGGCGCACCCGGTCTGAGGCCGTTCCCATCAGCGGCATGGTGGTGCCCAAAGTGATGAGCTGAGTCAGTCCTGAATCCGCGGGCAACACTTTCAGCTCTGCCTCAGCGGCCGAGATCGCGGCGTAGATCAGGGGCAGTGAGTGTGTGGCCACGGCCTTCTCGTCCCCGGTCAGATCAACCACCCCGAGGACAGCCCCGGTATGAGGGTTGCGGATCGGCGCAGCAGAGCAAGAGAACTGATGCGCCGAGAGGGCGAAGTGCTCCTCCTGATGAACCTGCGCCCCTCGCCCAGTGGCCAGGGCGACGCCGGGAGCAGACGTCCCGATAGCCTGCTCGGACCACCGCGCACCGGGCTGGAAGGCGGAGGACTCGGCGCGGCGCAATGCCCCCCGGTCGCCGTCAACCCAGAGGAGCCGGCCTTCAGCGTCTCCGATGGCCACGATGAGACCCGCTTCCGCCGCCGGACGGATGAGCAGCTGATCAAAGACGGGCAGCACCAAACGCAGCGGATGCGCCTGCCGAATCTCAACGAGGTCATCCTCTGGAACCTCCACCGGGGCCTGCGCGGCACCGGGATCACTGAGAAACGCCGCCGATCGACGCCACGATTCACGCAGCTCCGGCCTGAGATTCCCCCAGGTGCTGGGCTCGTCGGGGACGGCCTTCATGGTCACTCCTTCACCTTTGAAGAGTGTGCGTCACATCACATAATAGGTCGCCGGAGCGCCTCCTGGCTATGCAACGTGACTGCAACCCCGCCGCACCTAGCGTGAGACCATACCGTGATGCAGATCACACACATCAGAATCATCGGAGGTTGTCATGACCATCTATTCACAGCCAGGCACCGAAGGCAGCATTGTGACCTTCAAGGAGCGCTACGAGAACTTCATCGGTGGCGCATGGGTCGCACCGGTGAAGGGGCAGTACTTTGAGAACCCCTCGCCCGTCACCGGCAAGCCCTTTACCGAGATCCCCAGATCCACCGCTGAGGACATTGAGCTGGCCCTGGACGCTGCCCACAAGGCCGCTCCGGCCTGGGGAAAGACCTCGGTGGCAGACCGCGCCGTGGTGTTGAACCGCATCGCCGACCGCATCGAGGAGAACCTCGAGATGCTGGCCGTGGCCGAGACCTGGGAGAACGGCAAGCCGGTCCGGGAGACGCTGGCCGCCGACCTCCCTCTGGCGGTGGACCACTACCGGTACTTCGCCGGGGCCATCCGGGCGCAGGAGGGCGGAATCAGCGAGATCGACCACGACACCGTGGCCTACCACTTCCACGAGCCGCTGGGGGTCGTCGGACAGATCATCCCCTGGAACTTCCCCCTCCTGATGGCGACGTGGAAGCTGGCTCCCGCCCTCGCCGCTGGCAATGCCGTGGTGCTCAAACCCGCTGAACAGACGCCCACCACCATCCTGCTGCTGATGGAACTCATCGCCGACCTGCTGCCCGAGGGCGTGGTGAACGTGGTCAACGGCTTCGGCGCGGAGGCAGGGGCACCACTGGCCTCCAGCCCCAGGATCCGCAAGATCGCCTTCACCGGTGAGACCACCACCGGCCGGCTCATAATGCAGAACGCCTCGCAGAACCTCATCCCCGTGACCCTGGAACTTGGCGGCAAGAGCCCCAACATCTTCTTCGAAGACGTGGCACGCGCCGACGACGCCTTCTACGACAAAGCCCTCGAAGGCTTCACGATGTTCGCCCTCAACCAGGGTGAAGTCTGCACCTGCCCCTCCCGGGCCCTGATCCAGAGCAGCATCCTCGATGATTTCCTCGAGGCCGCCGTGGAACGCACCCGGGCCGTGGTCCAGGGCAATCCGCTGGACACCGAGACCCAAGTGGGAGCGCAGGCCAGCAATGATCAGCTGGAGAAGATCCTCAGCTACCTGGACATCGGACAGCAGGAGGGCGCTGAAGTCCTCATCGGAGGCGCCCGGGCCGACCTCGGCGGCGATCTTTCAGAGGGCTACTACGTCCAACCGACCATTTTCCGGGGCAGCAACAGCATGCGAGTCTTCCAGGAGGAGATCTTCGGCCCGGTGGTCTCCGTGACAGGGTTCTCCGACTACGACGAGGCCATCTCGATCGCCAACGACACCCTCTACGGTCTGGGAGCCGGAGTGTGGTCGCGTGAGGCGAACCTCGCCTACCGTGCCGGACGAGACATCCAGGCCGGGCGCGTGTGGACCAACTGCTACCACCAGTACCCCGCACATGCCGCCTTCGGAGGCTACAAGCAGTCCGGCATCGGCAGGGAGAACCATCTCATGATGCTCTCCCACTACCAGCAGACCAAGAACCTCTTGGTCAGCTATTCGGCCAACAAGCTCGGCTTCTTCTAGAACGAGCCGGGCACCGACCGTCCATCGGACGATGAAGGAGTCAGCCATGGGCGCCGAACGAGTCGCCATCACCGAACAGGCCGCTGCCCTGCTGAGGCAGCTGCGCGAGGAGCACAACAAGCCCCTCATGTTTCACCAGTCGGGCGGATGCTGCGACGGTTCGGCGCCCATGTGCTACACCCAAGGCACCTTTCTCACGGGCTCCGCCGACGTGCTCCTCGGAGAGCTCGAACCCGGGACCCCGGAGCCGGTGCCGGTGTGGATCTCCCGCAGCCAGTACGAGTACTGGTCCCACACCCACATCACCATCGATGTTACGGAGGGACGCGGAGCCGGCTTCAGCATTGAAGGACCCACCGGTCACCGGTTCATCATCCGTTCCCGTCTCTTCACCGAGGATGAGCTCCAGCGTCTGAAACCGGTGACCTCCGGCTAGACCCTCGCGGCGGCCTGGGCAGCGCTCCTTCACTGTTGCGCATCAGGCGCCAGTCCTGTGGAATCAAGACTGTTGCGACGTCGTCGCCCCACCACCTGCCGGAGGAAGAACAGCCATGTCCGATCACCTCCCGCTCTTTGAGGACGCAGGCATTCACCGTGTGCTCTGTGTCGTCGCCCATCCTGACGATATGGAATACGGAGGCTCGGCCGCCGCGGCCCGGTGGACTGCCCGCGGCATCGAGGTCTCCTACCTTTTACTGACCGCCGGCGAAGCCGGTATGCGCTCCCGAGATCCCGAAGAGGTCGCCACGCTGCGCGCCGCAGAGCAGCGAAACGCCTGCGAGGCGGTGGGCGTCACGGATCTGAGCATCCTCGACTTCCCCGACGGCCTGCTGGAGCCCAGCCTCCAGGTGCGCAGGGCGATCGCCCGCCGCATTCGCCAGACCCGGCCCGACGTCGTCCTCACCCAGACCTGGGAGCTCGAGGTCGGATGGGGACTCAACCATGCTGATCACAGGGCCACGGGCATCGCCACCGTAGACGCCATGCGCGACGCCGACAACCCTTGGGTCCACCGGGACCTCGCGGAGCAGGAAGGGCTCGAGCCCTGGGGAGCGCCGTGGCTGCTGGTCCACGGCGCACAGCCGACGCATCTCATCGACGTCACCGGAGATCCCCTCCAGCGCGGCATCGCGTCTTTGGCGGCGCATCGCGAGTACATCGCCGAGTTGGGAGGGGACTTCGATCCCCGCAGCATGCTCGAGGGCATGAGCGCCGAGTTCGCCCAGCGCGCCGCCGAGCCGGGCGTCGAGAACGCCATAGGGGTCGCGGTGCACCGCATGGTGTGACGCTCCTAGGCTTCAGAAGCACCACAGAGGCCCAGCAAGCAGCGGCTGTGCGCCGCGCCTGCTGGGCCTCTGCGTCAGAGACGGGATCAGTCGTCGGTGACGGTGACCTTCACGTCGATGTTGCCGCGAGTGGCCTTGGAGTAGGGGCAGAAGGCGTGGGCCTTGTCGGCCAGCTCCTGAGCCTGCTCCTTGTCCAGGTGGGGAAGAACCACCTCAATCTCCACGGCCAGGCCGAACCCGCCGTCGTCGTCCTTGCCGATGGAGGCCTTCACGCCCACGGCGGAGTCCGTGACATCAACACCGGAGTCACCGGCGATCTTGCGCAGCGCGCCGTGGAAGCAGGAGGCGTAGCCGGCGGCGAAGAGCTGCTCGGGGTTGGCGCCCTCGCCGGATCCGCCCATAGCTTTGGGGGCGGCCAGGTCGAACTCAACGGTCCCGTCGGCAGTCTTGACGTGGCCATTACGGCCATCGCCGGTGGCCAGGGCCTCTGCAGTGTAAGCAACCTCAATTGCCATGGGGGCTCCTCTCGGTAGGGGGCGTGCCGACGAGCGGCGGGCGCCGTCGTCGTACGTGGTTGATCCTCTCTTACAACACCACACTCTGTGAAGCAGTTCCAGAGACGCCCGCTGGGAATTCCCTGCATGTCCGCACATCGACCGGGGCTCCGGGCCGCGGCCCTGAACCGTGGACCTGTAGAAAACCTGTACTGAACAGGTGCGCGAGCCTGGCAGAATGGGACATCATGAGTAATGAGACGGCCCGCTGGCTCTCGCCAGGGGACTCCTCGCAGATCGCTTCCGCTCTCTCGGTTCGATTCGTCCAGGTTTTTGGTCACGAACCCGAGGGAGTCTTTTTTGCCCCGGGGCGCGCCAATCTGAACGGGGAGCACATCGACTTTCACGGCGGCCGCTGCCTGCCGATGGCCCTGCCGCACGGCACCTACGTTGCTGCGGCACCCCGGCAGGACGGGATCCTGCGCCTGCGCACTCTGGATGAGGAGCTGGACACCGGCATCGTGGAGATCCCCGCCTCCGCGGCGGTCTCGGCGCACCCCCACGACGACGCCCCCTCCGGACCCGCTGAGACCTCCGAGCTGCCCGACTGGACGCGCTACGTCTCCGGTGTCCTGTGGACCCTCGGCCAGTTAGACGAGGAGCACGCCGAGCTGCGCCTGTCCCCGGAGTTCGGTGCCGATCTTCTGATTCGTTCGACCCTGCCCATTGGGGCCGGCCTCTCCTCGTCCGCTTCGTTAGAGTGCGCCGCCGCGCTCGCGTTTGTGGCCCTGGGCACGGAGCGGGGCGCGGAGAATCCTCAGGGCGAGCTGGACGGTGCGCTCTCCGACGCCGAGCGTGCGGTGATTGCTGCCGCCTGTGTGCGCGCCGAGACCGAAGTCGTGGGTGCCGGGACCGGCGGACTGGACCAGACCACCAGCATGCGCGCCTCCGAAGGCAAGCTGCTCTCGCTGGACTGCCGGGACTTCAGCCTGCGTCGGGTCGATATCTCCTTCCTGCTGCGCTCCTACCGGTTCATCGCCGTCGACACCGGCCAGCCCCACCGCTTGGTCGGCGGAGAGTTCTCCGCCCGCCGGGCCGAATCCGAGGCTGCCGCCGCCCTGTTGGGTGTAGAGCGCCTGCGGGACACCGTGCCCGACGCCTGCCGCCGCGTGGACGTCGATGAGGTGCTGGAGGAGTTTGACCGACTGGCCGAGGGCCAGGAGGAGATCAATGGTTACAGCACCGCAGCATGCCGGCGTCGCCTGCGGCACGCCGTCACCGAGATGATGCGCTCGGAGAAGATCCACAAGCTGCTCACCGGGGAGGCCCACGGCGTGGACCACACCGCGGAGACCATCGGCGATGTGATGTCTGCCGGACACACCAGCATGCGCGAGAATGCCCAGGTCAGCTTTGAGATGGCTGACCAGGTGGTCGATACCGCCCTGCGTGAGGGCGCACTGGGCGCCCGGCTCATCGGCGGAGGCTTCGGCGGCTCAGTCCTGACCCTGGTGCCCAAGGATCGTGCCGCCGGCATGACCAAGGCACTGGCGGCGCTCTCCCCGAAGGTCCGGTTCCTGGAGGTGCTGCCCAGCGCACCCGCTCGCGTGGTGTAGTCGCTGCTGGGCATTCGCGGGGTGGCCCAGTAACGGTGGTAGCGGTGGTGCAGTGACGTCGTCGGGCGCTGACCTGGGACCCTGACCTTCAGAGTCGTTGGGAAATCCAACGTTCTGCTCAGGTCTCTCTCAGAGTTGGTACTTACAGTTAAATCCTGAAGAACCAAGTAGAACGTTCAAGAACCGGTTCGCCGAGCCGGTGCGTTCCGTCCCACACCCGACGAAAGAGAACCCGCATAAGCGAGGTCTATATGACGTCCCAGGAATCAGATGAGGGAGACACTCGTTTCGATCTCCGTGCCCAGCAGTCATCGCCCCGCAAAGGTCGCGAGGCCGATGACCTCGGCGTATCAGCCTCCAACCGCGCCGTAGCCGTCACCCTGGCACTGGGGATCGGGCTCATGGTGCTCATCCTTCTCCTCCCCTACATCAGCCGCTGAACCCGCCGCTTCATTGCTCCTTCTGCCCTCGAGGGGCGGATACGCTTGAAGCGCGATGAGTACCAAGAAAAAGAAGAAGCCGGCGACGACGTCGAAGCGCAGCTCCTCCAGACAGTCCAGCTCCGCGCGCCGCAGCTCATCTACCCCCCGCTCAGGCAAGAAGTCCACCTCCTCCGGGCAGCGCTCGCAGAAGAACCCCAAACGTACGGGTGACCCTCGCGCCCGCACTTCCGCCCGGGGGACGCGCAGCTCTGCCCGCAGCGGCACTGATCAGCGCACCGCCGGTCAGCGTGCAGCGCGCGGGTCCATGCAGCTCGCCCGGTACCTGTGGGCGGTGGTCACCGCCCTGCTTATTGCCGCCCTGCTGTTCCAGGCCACTATGATCTGGATGCTGGGCGTGGGCATCTACATGGTCGCCGTGGCCGAGTTCACCGGCTTGTGGCTGATCATCTCCGGCTACGTGATGGCATGTCTTCCTGCCGCCTTCGGCCTGCTCATCGCGACCGGACGGTTCTGGTTTAGCCTGACCCACGCCCTGTGGATCGGCCTCATCTACAGCATCGTCGGGTTCCTGTTCCTGGACCAGATCCTCGCCTACTTCTGATGACCCTTCCGGCGCACCGGGGGACCACTCAGAAGTCGCGCGCCATGTCCTTGAAACGGGCGTAGTGACCCTGGAAGGCCACCACAATGTCCTTGGTGGGACCGTTACGGTTCTTGGCCACAATGATGTCAGCCTCGCCGGCGCGCTCCGACTCCTTGTCATAGACCTCAGGCCGGTGCAGCAGGATGACCATATCGGCGTCCTGCTCGATGGAACCCGATTCGCGAAGGTCCGAGACCTGCGGTTTCTTATCCGGGCGCTGCTCGGAGCCGCGGTTCAGCTGGGAGAGCGCAATAATCGGCACGTCGAGTTCCTTGGCCAGCAGCTTCAGGGTTCGCGAGAACTCGCTGACCTCCTGCTGACGCGATTCCACACGCTTGCCCGAGGAGAGCAGCTGCAGGTAGTCCAGCACCACGAGCTTGAGGTTGTTGCGCTGCTTGAGGCGACGGCACTTGGCCCGGATCTCCATCAGGGACATGTTCGGCGAGTCATCAATGAACAGCGGCACGGAGTCCAGCTTGTCCACGGCCTGGGAGATCTTCTCCCAGTCCGAGTCCTGCAGACGCCCCTTGCGCAGATCGGCGAACTGCACCTGTGACTCGGCGGAAAGGAGCCTGGTGGCGATCTCGTTGCGCCCCATCTCCAGGGAGAAGAAGGCCGCCGCCATGTTGTGGCCCACTGCGGCGGAGCGGGCGAAGTCCAGGGCCAAGGTGGACTTACCCATCGCCGGACGGGCGGCGACGATGATCATCTGACCACCGTGGAACCCGTGGGTCAGCTCATCGAGGTCCCGGAAGCCGGTGGGGATTCCCGTCAGGGAACCGTCGTGGGAGGCATTGACCTCGATCTCATCGATCGTGGGCGCCAGCACCTCCGAGAGGCGCACATAGTCCTCGGTCTGCCGGTTCTCGGCGACGTTGTAGATCTCCGACTGCGCCTCGTTGACGATCGCGTCAACCTCACCGTCGGCAGAGTGACCCAGCTGCACGATCTTGGTCCCGGCCTCCACCAGGCGGCGAAGGATGGCGCGTTCGCGCACAATTTCGGCGTAGAAGGCGGCGTTGGCCGCGGTCGGCACCGACTGAGCGAGGTTGTGGAGGTAGGCGGGTCCGCCCACGCGCTGCAGCTGCTGCTTCTTGGTCAGGTGGTCGGAGATGGTGACGACGTCGGCGGGCTCGCCCCGGCCGTAGAGGTCCACGATCGCCTCGTAGATCATCTCGTGAGCGGGCCGGTAGAAGTCACGTCCCCGAAGGATCTCGACCACGTCGGCGATCGCGTCCTTGGAGAGCATCATGCCGCCGAGCACCGACTGTTCGGCGACCATATCCTGCGGCGGGGTCCGGGATTCGGCTCCTGCCCCGGTGCCGGGGTCGTAGGTTTCCATTGTCACCCCACCAGGGTACCCGTCAGGAAGGGGCCCCTGGACTCTGCTCCAGGGGTGCCCGCAGACCGTAGACCAGGCCCGCCAGCCACGTCCTCATGGCTCTGCGGGCCTGCCTGGTGTCGGGGTACCGGCACCGCAGATGCAGTCCTGAGTCATTGATCACAAACCAGATCATGACACCGTTGGTGCGGATGACCGCAGAGATGTGCTGGGGGTTCAGCTCCTCGGAGACGTTGACCGGGAGCTTGCGGTGATCCAGCCAGCTCATGGCAAACATTCCCGGGTCCTGAGGCATGCCTCCGTAGGGCCGCATAATGGGCGCCAACGGGTAGGAGCCCAGCCTGATGGCCTCCTTGACCGCCGCATAGGAGGCGCGGATATCGTCGTCGTCGTTCTCCAGCACCGAGTTGGTGATGAACCACCCCACGGAGTTGAACCAGCGGGGATCCTCGCGGGAATGGACGGGGAAGACCGCACGCAGCGGCTGGCCGCTGAGCTCCCGGGCCAGGCGCGTCATCACTGAGACCGCCAGGGCGATCAGCCGAACCCCGCGCTGCCTGGCATGGTCCTCCACAAAGGCCAGCTCCTCCGCATCGAAGACGTCCCGGACCTCGACGACCTCATCGGCCGGGGCGGTGATGTCCCCCAGCGCCAGGGGGAAGCTGGGCATAGCTCCCCCACCGGCTTCTAAGATCTCCCGCCACCGGGTGACGACCTCCTCCGGGGGGAACGGCTTGTTCTCAAACAGGGCGGAGTGGTCCGCGAAGGGCTCGGCCTCCGGCAGCTGCGCACCGACGGGCTGTCCGCTCAGCACGTCGGCCAGGCACGCGTTGAGGTCCCGGACGAGCACCAGCAGTGACCAGGCGTCCACATGGGAGTGGTCCGAGCCGATGATGATCTGCGGGGTCCGCAGGCTGCCGCGCCCAGGCTCGGTGCCAGGAACGTCCTCGATGACGCACAGACGGTAGGAGGGCGCCCCGAAGGGGTCGCACACGGTGTCGAAGTGGGCCCGCAGGGCGGCGCGGACCTCCGGCGCGGAGAGCACCTCACTGTCCCGCGGGGGCGCAGGGGTGGGGGCCGTGAACCCGCTGGCCGGGACACGTGCCGCCGGCGAGCGCAGCCGCTCCCAGGCTCCCGGCAACACCTGCACGCGCTGCAGGGTCAGATCAGTGTCCGGACCCCCGGAGCGGGCGGGCCCCTCGGCCTCGGCTGCAGCTCGGAGCGGTTCCGGCGTGGACGCACGTGCCGCGGGCGCCCACTCGAAGACGCTCTGGAGCGTGCCGTGACGGGCGACGACGGCAAGCCACGCCTGTTCGATCTGCTCAAGGCTCGCGTGGGCCGGCAGCTGGAAGGAGACCCCCATCCAGGAGCCTGGCCTGGACCCGAAGCTGACGTGCCGGGACTGGTCGAAGGAGACCGGTAGCTGCGCGGAGGCTGCACCGCCTGAGGCCTCCGGGCTCAGGGGCTGCACCGCGACGGCGTAGCTGGAGAGCCTCCCGGCCTGGGTCTGCATCTGGGAGACGTTGGTCAGCCGCATACGGCGTAGTGTAGATGGGTAACCACAACCCCACATGTCAGCCGAGAAACCTGAAGTTAACAACTCGCACCAGGTCAGATCGGCTGCTGATGATCTCCGCGGCGGCAGCCGCCGAACAAGTCCGAGAAGGTGAACCGCAGGCCGTGGCCATTTTTCAGACTCACGGAGCCAAGATCTCCTATGAGCTTGAGGGCGAGGGACCCCTCTTTGTGCAGCTGCACGGGCTGACCTCCTCTGCGGCGCGCGAGCAGCGCGCTGGGCTCGACATGAGTCGGGACCTGACCGGGTTCCGCGTACTGCGCTATGACGCGCGCGGTCACGGCTCCTCCACCGGACGGCCGGTGCCGGAAGACTACGTCTGGCCGAGGCTGGCCCAGGACCTGCTGGAGCTGCTGGACCATGTGGCCCCCGGGGAGCGGGTGCATGCGGCCGGACCTTCGATGGGCACGGCCACCCTGCTCTACGCTGCGCTGGAGACTCCCTCTCGATTCGCCACACTGAGCCTGCTGGTCCCGCCCACGGCATGGGAGTCACGGGCCGCGCAGGCGAAGTCCTACCTCTCTTCCGCGGACCTGGTGGAGAACGAGGGGATCGGGGCCTTTGTCAGGGTCAGTCGCTCCGTGCTGCCGCCCCCGGCGCTGGCTCAGCGCCGGCATGAGAAGGTCCCGGCCGCCAGTCAGGAGCTGCTCCCCTCGCTCTTCCGCGGGGCGGCACAGACGGATCTGCCTGCCCAGGCCCTGGTCTCACAGATATCGATCCCCACCCAGATTCTGGCGTGGGTGGATGATCATGCGCACCCGGTCTCTACGGCCCTGGCGCTGCACGAGCTCATCCCCGGCTCCGAGCTGAGCATTGCCGAGACTCCGGAAGACCTGGAGACGTGGCCGGCCAAGGCGGCGCGATTCATTGCTCGCCACCCGCTGGCGGCTTAGGTTCTCTGCGCACGGGCGTACGGGGATCCCGGACGGCACGACCGGGCCGCCGACACCGGCAGGATCACGAAGCCGCGGTCCGCAGACCTCGATGCCGTGATCCTCTTCCCAGTGCCGGCGTGGCCGGCGGCCCGATCATCGCCCATGTCCCTTCTTCAGTGGGTCTCAGGGCGGCCGCGAGGCGCATCCGTCCTGACACCCTGACTCCGGGCCGGGCAGGCCCGAAGCGTGGACGCGGATGCACGCTGAGGTGGGTCAGCCAATACCCGCGCCCGGGTGAATTCGTTTCCACCAGCTTCCGCACCGGTCCCGGTGCGGGGCTGATACCCAAAGGGACGCTTCACACTGTAGGGCTCGGGGTACCCCGGGGCAATAGCTCTGCTCACAAGCCCTGTGGATAAAGTGTGAAGTTGGCGGCGTGTCTTGTGAACAACCTGAGGGAAACCCTGTGGATTAGCGCGGATCGCCACCGTCGATGCTGCGCTGACCAGGGGAAATGTAGCGACACGCCTGTGGGGATAAATTTTTTTCGGACCGCTCTCTGTGTGTGACAACAGCTTGCCGTTTACCTGCTGTTGGGTGTATGGATATATCGCGGCGGCAAGTTTTCCACAGGATTTCCACACACTGGTGAAATCCCCTCGCGTAGTTCTTGCATCGCCCCATGTCAGGGCGGTGGCCTTTTTCTTTCAATTTTGAAATAATTAGATGGGCGCTTTCCCCGCCCGGAGTCGACGTCGTCGTCGTGCTTCTCGCTGTTGACCCTCAGGAGCCACACATGCAGTTCGGCATCTTCTCGATCGGCGATGTCACCCCGGACCCGACTACCGGACGCACCCCCACCGAGCACGAACGAATTCAGGCCACCGTCACCATCGCCAAGAAGGCCGAGGAGGTGGGTCTGGACGTGTTCGCGATCGGCCAGCATCACAACCCGCCTTTCATCGCCCCGGCGAACCCGCCGATCTTCATGGCCCACATCGCCGCCCAGACACAGCGGATCATCCTCTCCACCGCTACCACGCTGATCACCACCACGGACCCGGTGCGTGTTGCCGAGGACTACGCCTACGTGCAGCATCTGGCCGAGGGGCGCGTAGACCTGACACTGGGCCGCGGCAACACCGGTCCCGTCTATCCCTGGTTCGGCAAAGACATCCGGGCCGGGATCCCCCTGGCCGTGGAGAACTACGCCTTGCTGCACAAACTCTGGCGCGAAACGGAGGTGGACTGGCAGGGCCGCTACCGCACCCCCCTGCAGAACTTCACCGCCACACCGCGGCCGCTGGATGACACCCCGCCGTTCGTCTGGCACGGTTCCATCCGCTCCCCTGAGATCGCCGAGCAGGCCGCATACTACGGCGACGGATTCTTCCACAACAACATCTTCTGGAACCGCGAGCACACCGGCCGGATGATCGACCTCTACCGTGAGCGGTTCGAACACTACGGCCACGGCAGTGCCGATCAGGCTATCGTCGGGCTGGGGGGACAGGTCTTCATGCGCCGGAACTCCCAGGACGCGGTCCGCGAGTTCCGCCCCTACTTCGACCATGCCCCGGTCTACGGCGGCGGCCCCTCCCTAGAGGACTTCACGGAGATGACCCCGCTGACAGTCGGCACTCCAGAGCAGGTCATTGAGAAGACCTTGACCTTCAGTGAGTACGCCGGTCACTACCAGCGCCAGCTCTTCCTGATCGATCACGCCGGACTGCCGCTGAAGACCGTGCTGGAGCAGATCGACATGCTCGGTGAGGAGGTGGTCCCGGTGCTGCGGCGCGAGTTCGCCGCCCAGGCTCCGGAGACCACGCCGGAGGCACCCACCCACGAATGGTTGCGGCAGCGCCGCGCAGCCGGGCAGGAACCCGTCCCCGGGGGCGCACAGCCCCCGCAGTAGTCTCGGGAAGCCGGGGCCGGGCCGGGTCGCCCCTGCCTCCGGCCGGTTCAGGACTCCTGGCGCAGGCTCTCGGCAATGTCGCGGCGCTCGTTGGCCATGAGATGCAGCCCAAGGTCCTGAGAGAGTCTCTTGAACATCTCCACTCCCTGCACGCTGTTGCCCTCGTCGTCGAGCCTGGGAGCGAACGATGCCAGCCCCACCTGGCCGGGGAGCACCCCGATGATGCCTCCAGAGACTCCCGACTTGGCCGGGATGCCTACCTGAGCGAGCCACCGGCCGGAGGCGTCGTACATGCCGCACGTGGCCATCACGCTGAGCGTCTGACGGGCCGCGCGCTGGGAGACCACCCGTTCCCCCGTCTCCGGATGCAGGCCGTTGTTGGCTAGCGTGGCTGCCATCCGTGCGATGTCCTGGACCGTGACCAGCACCGAGCACTGATCGATATAGCCGCGTACCGCCTCCTCGGGCTCCACCTCGAGCACGCCATGAGTGCGCAGCATGTGCGCGATGGCCAGGTTGCGGTAGCCGTCGTCGTACTCCGCGTCTGCGGACTCCCAGTCCACCTGCAGGTCCCTGCCCGCAAAGGCACGCAGGCCGGCGAGGATGCGGGCACTGCGGCGCATGACAGACTCGCTCCGCTGGGCCTCCGAGGCGTCCCCGGGCTGCGGCAGCGGCTCATAGTCCTGAGGATCGACCAGCTGGTGGGTGGCAATGGCCCCGGCGTTGATCATGGGGTTCAGCGGCCGGCCGGTGCCGCCCTCTAAGGAGAGCTCATTGAAGGCCTCCCCCGAGGGCTCCATGCCCACAGCCTCCTGAACCCGTTCCAGGCCGAGGTCATCGATGGCCATGGCATAGACGAACGGCTTGGCGATCGACTGAATGGTGAACAGATGATCGGTGTCTCCAGCCGCGTACTCAGCCCCCTCCGCGGTGGTCAGTGCCAGCGCGTGCTGCCCCGGAACATCGCTGTCCAGGTCCTCGGCGTCGCTGGGCAGATGCCCCGAGGTGTCCTCCCCGCAGTCGGCGAGCACACGGGCGAGGTAGTCCTCCACGGGCTGGGTTTCGGCATGGTCAGTCATCGCTGGTCTCTCCTGTGGCCTGGGGGTACATCCTGGGCCCACGGTAGCGGTGCGGGCTGATCGTCGCCTTCATGCCGCACCCGGGTATCGGCGCCGGATACGCCAGAGCGGCCCCGGGAGAATCTCCCGGGGCCGCTCTGCTGTGCGAAGGTGTGAACCTCCGAACGGTGTCTTACTTGGCGGCGACGACCTGCAGGTCGACGTTCGCGGTGACGTCAGCGTGCAGCTTCACCGTCGCGGTGTAGTTGCCGGTGGACTTGATCCGCTCGGGGATCTCCACGGTGCGCTTGTCGATGGAGCCGAGGCCGGCAGCCTCGACAGCCTCAGCGACCTGGGCGGCGCCGACGGTGCCGAACAGGCGGCCGGAGTCGCCGGACTTGACGCTGATCTGCACGGGGGCAGACTGCAGCTTCTCGGCGATGGCCTGTGCTTCCTCGACGGTCGCGATCTCGCGGGCCTTGCGGGCGGCACGAATGCGCTCCACGTCCTTCTCTCCGCCCTTGGTCCAGGTCAGAGCGAAGCCGCGGGGCAGCAGGTAGTTGCGTGCGTAACCGTCCTTGACCTCGACGACGTCGCCGGGGGCACCGAGGCCAGTCACTTCCTGAGTCAGGATGAGCTTTGCCATATCAGTTGTTCCTTTCCTAATCCTCGGCCCGGATCAGCCGCGGCCTGCGCCGGAGTAGGGCAGCAGAGCCATCTCACGGGCGTTCTTGATCGCCTGGGCGATCTTGCGCTGCTCCTGGACGGAGACGCCGGTCACGCGACGTGCACGGATCTTGCCTCGGTCGGAAATGAACTTCCGCAGCAGGGCGGTGTCTTTGTAATCAATGACCTTGATGTCAGCAGCCTTCAGCGGGTTCGCCTTGGGCTTCGGCTTCTTCAGTTCAGCCTTTGCCATCGTGGTGCTCCTTGTCTTGTTCGGAGCCCGCACAGAGCTTCAGATCTAGTGCGGGATGGTGGATATTTCAGGTGGTTCTTCAGGCCCTTAGAAGGGGGGCTCGTTGCTCGGCGGAGTGTCCCAGCCGCCACCGGAGGAGGGCTGGCCGCCCCACGGGTCGGGGGTACCGCCGCTGTCGCCCCAGCTTCCGCCGGAGGAGGGCTGGCCGCCGAAGGACTCGGAGGCGCCGTAGCCTGCTCCACCGCCACCGCCGAAGCCACCGGAGCGGGATCCCCCGCCGCCCTGGCCTCCCTGGCGCTGGACCTGTGCAGTGGCGAAGCGCAGCGAGGGGCCGATCTCATCAACGTCGAGCTCCCAGGAGGTGCGCTTCTCGCCCTCCTTGGTCTCGAAGCTGCGGGCCTTCAGCCGGCCCTGTGCGATGACGCGGGTTCCCTTAGTCAGCGATTCAGCAGCGTTCTCGGCTGCCTCACGCCACAGGGAGCAGCGCACGAACAGGGTCTCGCCGTCCTTGAACTCGTTGGTCTGACGGTCGAAGAACCGCGGGGTGGAGGCGATGACGAAGTTTGAGACCGCCGCACCCGAAGGGGTGAAGCGCAGCTCGGGGTCCGCCGTCAGGTTGCCCACCACGGTGATGATCGTTTCGCCGGCCATGCTCTTCTCCTAGCCTGATGTACCTAATGTTGGGGTGTGCCTGGTCCCTGAAGGGGATCAGGCGATCTTCTGGTCCTCGGGGCGGATGATCTTGGTGCGCAGAATAGTCTCATTCAGGCGCAGCAGACGGTCCAGCTCCTTGGCCGTGTCGGGGGTGGAGTGGAAGTTCACGACGGCGTAGATCGCCTCGTTCTTCTTCTGGATCTCGTAGGCCAGGCGACGACGTCCCCAGATGTCGATCTCCTCCACAGAGCCGCCGTCCTTCTTGACGAGCTCCATGTACTTGCCCAGAGTCGGCTCCACGGTGCGCTCATCCACCTCGGGGTCGACGAGCACCATCAGTTCATAGTGACGCATGTGTGAACCCACCTCCTTCGGTCTTGCGGTCACGGGATTTCCGTAACAGGAGGTTCAATCACGTCGAGTGTGCCTATGCACACAACTCATCAAGTTTACACGCCGAGGCAACCGTAAACGAATGCCGCGGTGGTGGTTCCGCGGGCGGAGTGCACCTTTTATCTACTGCTGCAGGTCAGCGGTGTAGAACGCGACGACGGCGTTGCGCAGGTGGGTCATGTCCTCAACTCCGCACATCTCGCGGGCGGAGTGCATGCTCAGCAGCGGGATCCCGACGTCCACCGTGCGGATGCCCAGGCGAGTTGCCGTCAGGGGGCCGATGGTGGAGCCACAGGGGATGTTGTTGTTGGCGACGAACTCCTGGGTCGGTACCGAAGCGGCACGGCAGACCTGGCGCCACATGGCGCTTCCTGCGGCGTCGGTGGTGTAGCGCTGGTTGGCATTGATCTTCAGCAGCGGACCGTGGTTGGGCAGGGGGCGGTTGCCCGGGTCGTGGCGCTCGGGGTAGTTCGGGTGCACAGCATGGCCGGCGTCGGCACTGATGTGCCAGGAGGCCGCGTAGGCCTGAGCGCGCTGGCCTGCGGTGGCCCCGTGTTCCTGGCCGGCCCGGCGTCCCAATCCCTCGTAGATCCGCCCCAGCACCTCTTCCAGGAAGGGCCCCGCCGCACCGGTACGCGTGGCCGAGCCGATCTCCTCATGGTCGAAGGCGGCGAGCAGAGGAATCACATGACCCGTCTCGGCCTCGTCCGCGGCCGTGATCAGCGCATCCAGCCCGGCGTAGACGGAGGAGAGGTTGTCCAGGCGGGCGGAGGCCAGAAACTCACCGGACCCGGCCTCAGCGACGGCTCCGGAGCCGAAGCGGGCCGGGGACTGGGCGTCGGCGACGACGATGTCGTAGCCGTCGATCTCCTCCGACTGAACTCCCGCAGCCTGGGCCAGGAGCTCCAGCACGTGGTCCTGACCCGTCGCCGCGCCGGTCAGGCCCAGCACCGGCATCGTGTGAGCCTGCTTGCCCAGCGTGAGGCCCTCGTTGACCTGCCGGTCCAGGTGGATGGCCAACTGCGGGATCCGCGCCACCGGTCCGGTGGAGACCAGGTGGGTGGCGCCGTCCCGGGTGATGAGACGGCCGGCCAGCCGCAGCTCGCGGTCCAACCAGGAGTTCAGCAGCGGACCGCCGTAGACCTCGACCCCGGCCTGCTCCCACCCGCAGGCGGTGGCTGAGGGGCGCGGCTTGAGCTTGAAGCCGGGCGAGTCGGTATGAGCACCCAGAATCCGCACGCCGGTGGTGGGGGAAGCGTGCCGAGGAGTCACCCAAGCGATGATCGCGCCCTCGCGGACCACCACGTAACGTCCCGGCTCTGTCGGCCAGTCCTGGTCCTCCCCCAGCTGGGTGAAGCCGGCACGCACCAGGCGGCCGGCCGCTGCGTGGGCGGCGTGGTAGGACGACGGCGACTCTGTGACGAAGCGGCTCAGCTCTTCGATCAGCGCATCAGTGCTGGTGGGCATGGCGTTCATCCTACGAGACCCGCTTGGTAGACGTAGACCACGGCCTGCACACGGTCACGCAGCTGGAGTTTGGTGAGGATACGCCGCACGTGGGTCTTCACCGTGGCCTCGGAGAGAAAGAACTTTGCGGCGATCTCCGCATTGGACAGGCCCTCGGCCACCGCGAAGAGCACCTCGGTCTCGCGCTGGGTCAGCGGCTCTCTGGGCACTCCGTCATTGAGCGCCGCGGCGATCTCCGCCCCGGTGGGGGTGAGCGGTGCGGCCGGACCCTGAGCCGAGGGCACCTGACCTGCGGCCAGCCCGGGCGTCTCCACATGCCCACGCTGTGCGGGGGAGTGCGCCTGCTGGGCCGCGCCGAATGCTTCTCCAGCTCCTTCTGGTCTGCGCACATACATCTCCAGCAGCCGCTGGGTGATGCGCGGGGCCACCACGGCATCACCGGAGGCCACCACGCGCACCGCGCTGACCAGATCCGCCGGCTCGACGTCCTTGAGCAGGAACGCGCTGGCTCCGGCCTGCAGCCCCGAGAATGCGTACTCGTCCAAGTCGAAGGTGGTGAGGATGATGACCTTGGTGTCGCACCAGCGCTCCACGATCTTGCCGGTGGCCTCAATCCCGTCCATGCGCGGCATGCGCACGTCCATCAGCACCACATCAGGGCGGTCCTCACCCAGGGACTCCAGCGTGGCCAGTGCCTCGGCACCGTCAGCCGCCTCGGCGATGACCTCCAGGTCATCCTCCCCTTCGAGGATGAGCTTGAAGCCCATGCGCAGCAGGTGCTGATCATCGACCAGCATTACGCGGATGGGCCCGGTTCGCGGCGCCTCTGCGGCCACCTCTGCGGCCTCGGCCTCCACGCCGTCCTGTCCGGGTGCTGAGTTCTGCGTCATCGTGTCCCCTCGTCTGCTGTGTCCGTACTGGGCGTGCATCGTCATCGCCCGGCCTTCTTCTTCTCAGCCGCCGCGGGCGGCTCCAGCACCGCCCGTACCACCCAGCCGCGGTGTTTCAGCGGTCCGGCGTAGATCGAACCGTTGTAGAAGCCGGCGCGTTCCTGCATCCCCTGGATCCCCAGTCCCGAGCCTACCGATTCGCGCCGCGAGCCGTCCGGGGTCGCCAGACCGTCGTCGGTGACGGTGATGGCCACCTCCGGGGAGTGGTTCAGCCCCAGAGCCTCCTGGTCTGCAGCGCTGAGTCCTTGCAGGGAAAGACGGTCGCGTTCGGACTGGCTCGCCCCTTCGCGGTGCTCGATGCGCACCTCGACCTCGGTGACCTGCCGTCCGTAGCGCAGCACATTGGTCAGCGCCTCCTGGATGATGCGGTGAACCGTCAGGCCGAACGCGGTGTCCTCCGGAAGCGGCGGGCCAGTGTGGGTGACAGTCAGCGGCAGCCCTGCCTGACGGAAACCCTCGTAGAGCTCTTCCAGGGACTCCTGCACGGGGCGGCGAGCCTGCCCGACGTCCTCCCCCTTCTTCAGCACACCGATGACCCGGCGCATGTCGGCGAGCGCACTGCGCCCGGTGCCGGCGAGCTCATCGAGCACTTCCAAGGCCCGCTGCGGATCCTTCTTCACCACCACACGAGCACCGTCGGCCAGGGAGATCATCACCGAGAGAGAATGCGCGACGACGTCATGCATCTCGCGTGCAATCCTGTTCCGCTCTCCGACCTGGGCCAGCTCCCGCGAACGGCGGGCCCATTCCAGCATTTCGCGTTCGTGGAGCCGGCCGCGGCGCACGGCCGCGCCGATGCCCGCGGAGACGCCGGCCAGCACGGTCATGATGGGGGCGATCGTGGCCATAAAGGTCATGGTGGTGACCTCGGTGAGCTCGGTCATCAGCGGCTCCCCGTGCTGAGCCACCCAGGCCTGAGCGCGCAGACCCGGCACATAGGAGAGCGCAGTGCCGATCACTGCCGCCGGAAGTCCCCATTTCAGGCCGCGCGCCAGCCCCACGCAGTACAGCGCGAAGCACAGTCCGATCAGCTGGGCGTTGTGCCAGGGGTAGATCCACAGCGCGGCAGCCTCCAGCACCACGATGACGCCGGTGATCAGCAGCGGCCTCCAGTGACGCAAGGCCAAGGCCGCGGCGATGAGGCCGTTCAGGCTCAGCACCCACCACCAGTGCTCACCCATGTCGTTGAAGAGCAGGCCGAGGTTTCCGCAGGAGAGCAACAGATAGATGACGACGACGATGGCGTCCATCACCCGCGGGTGCCGGCGCAGCCACCCGCGCACACCACGACGCCGGAGCAGCCCCATCTCCTCCCAGTCTGTGGAGGGTGAGGGGTGATCCGGCGCCGGGTGAGGGTCCGTCGTCGTCATCATCTCGACTTTAGAGCGTCATGCGGGTGAAGCCTCACACGTCGCGGCGCTGGAAGGTCACCCAGCCCAGCACGAAGGGCACGGCCGTCCAGATCACCAGGCCCAGGGTGGACTGCCACAGCTCCAGAGTGCCCAGCCCGAGGAACTCCATGGCATCCACAGAGGTCTCCGAGGGCGGGGAGGTGAACTGGGTGATGAGGTAGGAGAAGTCGCTCTGGGCCAGCGCGACTGCCCAGTCCGCGCCGTCTGAGACGCCGAGGATGATCGTGAAGACCACCTGCAGCACGAACACGATGACGGTGAGCACCACGATGCCGCCTGCGGAGCTGCGCAGCAGCGCGCCCAGGCCGAAGCCCAGCAGTCCGGTCAGCACCACCGCGATCCAGTGGGTGAGGTAGATGTAGGCGACGTCGGAGTCGGTGAAGGGAGCGGTGAGCTCAAGTTCCCCGCCCAGGAGCACGGCCAGCACGTGGCAGGCGATGATCAGCACCGCGGTCACCACCGCGATGAGGATGGTCAGCGCCAGCGCCTTGCCCAGGTAGAGCATGCTTCGGCGAGGCACCGCGGTCATGGAGGAGCGGATGGCGCCGGTAGTGAACTCCGTGGTCATGCAGATGACCGCCAGAGCGCCCAGCAGCAGCAGGGCGAAGTACATGCCCGCCATGGCGCTCTCCGCGAGCATGGCCTGGGACTCGCCTTCGCTCCACTGGGAGAGGCTCCAGGCGACGCTGCCGGCGATCAGCAGGCTCAGACCCAGGGTGATGGCGGAGAGCCAGTAAGTGGTGCGCAGTGCCAGCAGTTTGGCCAGCTCTGAGCGCACGACGCCGATGAAGCTCAGTCCGCTCAGGGACGGGTCGGGGGTAAAGACCGGCCGCTGCGGTTCTGTGGGTGCGTGTGCGGTGTTCATGCCTGTCCTCCTGCTTCGAAGCCGGCGGAGCCGCCGGAACGGTATTCGACGTGGTCGCCGGTCAGGCGCATGTAGGAGTCCTCGAGGCTGGACTTCTGCGGAGTCAGCTCGTGGACTGCGACACCGGTATCCAGTGCGCGGCGGCCGATGGTGCGGGGGTCGAGCCCGATGACCTCGAAGGTCTCGGCGTCAATGCTGCGCAGGGTCACCTCGGGGGCCTGCAGGGCGTTCATCAGGGTGGAGCTCTGCTCGGCGCGCACCAGCACGCGCTGGTCGCTTCCGGAGTCGATGAACTCCTGAATGGGCGCATCGGCCAGGATGCGGCCGCGTCCCAGGACGATCAGGTGATCGGCGGTCTGGGCCATCTCGCTCATCAGGTGGCTGGAGACGAAGACCGTGCGTCCCTCGGCGGCGAGCTGGCGGGCCATCTGGCGCACCCAGCGCACACCCTCGGGGTCGAGGCCGTTGACGGGCTCGTCGAAGATGAGCACTGCGGGGTCGCCCAGCAGGGCGGCTGCGATGCCCAGGCGCTGGTTCATGCCCAGGGAGTAGCTCTTGATGCGTTTGCTGGCGGCGGATCCCAGGCCGGTCATCTCGATGACCTGGTCCACTCGGGAAGAGGGGATGCCGTGGGTGGTGGCCAGGACCTTCAGGTGCTGCCGGCCGGTGCGTCCGGGATGGGTGGCGCCGGCGTCGAGCACTGCGCCCACGGTGCGCAGCGGCGCCCGGTGGGCGGCGAAGGGCTTGCCGGCAATGGTGATGGAGCCGCTGGTGGGGCGGTCCAGTCCCATGGCCATGCGCATGGTGGTGGATTTTCCGGAGCCGTTGGGCCCCAGGAAGCCTGTGACGGTGCCGGGCTGCAGCTGGAAGCTGATCCCGTCTACGGCAGTCTTGGAGCCGTAGGTTTTCCGCAGATTCTCAGCGGTGATCATGGGGGTTCTCCGATCTGTGCCGGTTGATGACGTTCGTTGGCATCGGTGATCAATCCGGTGATTACCAACCTAGGTCCGCCGCCGGCATGAGGTCATCAGCCTCAGTGCTGATATCACCGGGCCGCCCGGGCGCGAGCCGATCTTCCTACCGGGCCACCCAGGCGTGCAGCGCAGCTTCGAAGGGTCCCCGGCGGAATCGCCTCATCCATAGGGCGGAGGCGACGAGCTGGGTCCCCCACAGCAGGAGAACGACGACGCCGACCTCAGCCGGTCTCAGCGTCCCGGCCAACCCCAGCCCGGGAGCAGCGAAGATCAGCACAAGCACCAGCGACTGTCCCAGATAGTTACTCAGCGTCATGCGACCAGCCGGTGCCAAGCTGCGCAGCACCAGCCGAAGGGTCCTGGTCCGGGCCAGCAGCAGAATCAGCACCGCCAGACCGGCGGACTGGACCGGCCCCGCCGTCAGCACCAGGGCCGTGGCAAGTCCCTCCAGTCCCGTCCCGGGAGGCGAATCTCCCGGAAGCCCCCACGTGAGCCAGGCGGCGCTCACGCTTCCGGCCAGGCCGGTCAGCAGCGCCAGGGTGCCCGCCACCGCCAGTCGCGCCACGGGGATCTCACCGGAGATCAGCCGGGGGATGAGACGAGCACGCCCCACCACCATGCCCAGCAGGAAGGCCGCCAGCGCCACCGGCCCCTGCACCAGCAGCAGAACAGGCTGCACCGTGGGATAGACCTCCAGCTGATAGCCCAGATAGGAGACCAGACTCTCGGTGTAGGAGGCCGTGGCGGCCGCCGAGGCGGAGGCTCCGGTCTCTGCGGTGGTCTCCCACGCCTCGGGCACGGCGGCCGCCAGTGCACCGACGGCCAGGAGAAGTCCGCAGACTCCGGCGTAGAGCCCTGCGGCCCAGCCCAGGGCGGCACGCGCATCCAGGTGCCGCATGCTCCACAGCAAGAACCCCAGAAGTCCGTAGGCCAGCAGGATGTCGCCGGTGAACAGCAGCAGCCCGTGCAGCAGGCCCAGGACCAGCAATGCGCTGAAGCGCCGGTAGGCACGACGCCGCACGTGGTCCTCCCGCTCCCGGTCCCCGGGGATCCGTTCCCGGCGGCCTGGGTCATCCAGTGTTCCCGAGAGCACCAGCGAAAGCCCGAAGAGGAGGCTGAAGACCACATAGGACTTGCCCTCAAAGACCACGGTGGAGACGAAGAGCGCCGCCTGGTCCGCACCGCTTTCTCCCGCTGCAGGCCGGGTGCCGGCGGCCAGGGTGGCGGGAAAGGCGAAGTACCAGATGTTGACCGCAAGAATCCCCAGCAGCGCCAGCGCCCGCAGGGCGTCCACCTCGACAATGCGTGAAGCCCCCGGCGCCCCGCCATGCGCCGACGTCGTCGGGCCTGGGGGTTCCGGGGGCTTGTGCATGCCTGAGACCGCCTGGGCGGGGAGACTGCTTAGCGTTCGATCTCGCCCCGGATGAAGGCTTCGACCTTCTCACGGGCGACGTCGTCGTTGTACTGCTCCGGCGGGGACTTCATGAAGTAGCTGGACGCGGAGAGCAGCGGGCCCCCCACTCCGCGGTCCAGGGCGATCTTGGCCGCACGGACCGCGTCGATGATCACGCCGGCGGAGTTCGGGGAGTCCCAGACCTCGAGCTTCAGCTCAATGGAGACGGGAGCATCACCAAAGTTGCGTCCCTCCAGGCGGATGTAGGCCCATTTGCGGTCATCCAGCCACGGTACGTAGTCACTGGGGCCGATGTGGACGTCGTCGGCGGCCAGTTCTGCGGTGGTGTTGGAGGTCACCGCCTGGGTCTTAGAGATCTTCTTGGACTCCAGGCGCTCACGCTCGAGCATGTTCTTGAAGTCCATGTTGCCGCCGAAGTTCAGCTGGTAGGTGCGGTCCAGGTGGACTCCGCGCTCGGCGAAGAGGTGGGCCAGCTCGCGGTGGGTGATGGTCGCCCCGATCTGGGACTTGATGTCGTCTCCGACGATCGGCAGTCCTGCCTCGGTGAACTTCTCGGCCCACTCGGGGGTGGAGGCGATGAAGACGGGCAGCGCGTTGACGAAGGCGCAGCCGGCGTCGATGGCGGCCTGGGCGTAGAAGCGTGCGGCCTTCTCGGCGCCGACGGGGAGGTAGCAGACCAGGACATCGACCTGGGCCTCCTTCAGCGCGGCGACCACGTCCACCGGCGAATGGGCGGACTCGTCGATGGTCTCCCGGTAGTAGCGCCCCAGGCCGTCGAGGGTCGGGCCCCGCTGAACGTCAACGCTGGCGTAGGGCACCTCGGCAATCTTGACCGTGTTGTTCTCGCTGGCACCGATCGCTTCGGAGAGATCCTTGCCGACCTTCTTGTCGTCCACATCGAAGGCCGCCACGAACTGCACGTCGGAGACGTGGTAGTCGCCGAAGCGGACGTGCATGAGCCCCGGTACGTCTTGGTCATCCGGAGCGTTCTTGTAGTACTCGACGCCCTGAACCAGGGAGGCTGCACAGTTTCCTACACCCACGATGGCCACGCGGATCGGGTTATCGGCCAAGTTTCTCTCCTCGTTTCAACTTTCGCTACCAGGGTGAAGCGTACTCCCGAGGCGGTCACACGCGTTTACCTGAGGTTCATCTTTGCAGCTCAGAGGGGCGGAATCCTCCCCTCACCTCTCTGGTGGGACACAAATCTCCCTGGAGGATGACCCTGCGCTCTAGAGTGGAGGAGATGCGCAGCGACGATGGGCCGGTGGTGCCTCTTTCAACGACGGACCCTCTCGTCAGGACTCTTTCGGACCGTTCCGGCGGGCCAGCCGGGACGCGCCTGAGGCCTCCAACGCGACAGGGACGACGCCGCGGATCGTTCTGGTCCGTGCCGCGGATCCTCGTAGCCCTGACTCTGGGAGCCATCCTGCTCTCAGCGCTCTCCTCCCAGTGGTGCAGGATCAACGGCTGGGGGCAGCCGGGGGTCTACCACTACGGCTGCTACTCGGATGTCACCGCCCTGTGGACCCTGCGGGGTTTTCACGAGTTCCCCCATGCACCCTTTGTACCGGCCGAAGAATTCACCCAAACCGCAGAACCGGGCTTCGAATATCCCATCCTGACCAGCCTCGTAGCCGTGGCCCTCGCGTGGGTGACCCACAAGCTCAGCCTCCCCGGGGGAGAGGGCGCCCCGACGGCGGCGTACTGGGCAGGGCGCGACAGCCTGCTGCTGTGGGACATCACCTTCCTGGTCTCCGCCCTCCTGTGGATCGCCCTGGTGCTGATCACCATGAAAAGCGCCGGCCGCAGGCCCTGGGACGCGGTCATCGTGGCGGTATCCCCGGCCATCATCTTTGGCATCGGCATCAATTGGGACATCTGGCCGGCCGTGGCCCTGGCGGGAGCGGTTCTGGCCTACCAACGGGGACGGCTCGTGTGGGCCGGCGTGCTCGTCGGCGTCGGGGTGTCCTTCAAGGTCTATCCGCTGTTCCTCCTAGGAGCCGTCCTCGTGCTCATGCTCCGGGGACTGTGGAAACGGGACACCGATGTGAGCCCGCTGCACTTTGTCCGCCTGCTGGCAGCCACCGCGCTGACGTGGCTGGTCATCAATGGACCCGCCATGCTGCTGAACTTCGAGGCCTGGCGCCTCTTCTACGACTTCTCGGCGGAGCGCGGGGCTGGCAACTCCTCGCTGTGGCACCTGTGGATTCTGCTGGGGGACACCTTCGGTCCTGTGGACTCGCTGTGGACCTGGGGCTCGGAGCTGTTCGCCCCTGCTCCGGGGGAAGACGGCGGCGCGGAGATGATCTCGTTTCTGAGCCTGACGCTCTTCGCGCTCAGCTGCGCGGGGGTTCTGATCCTGGGACTTCTGGCCAAGAATCCGCCCCGAATGGTGCAGCTGCTGCTGCTGATCGTGGCGGCGTTCATGATCTTCAATAAGGTCTACTCGCCGCAGTTCATGCTGTGGCTGGTGCCCCTGATCGCCCTGGCCGCGCCACGCATTCGAGACGTGATCATCTGGCACGCGGTGCAGGTGCTGCATTTCTGGGCCATCTGGATGCATCTGGCCCAGCGGGGAGACAACTACATGGACCGGCATTCCATGGATCCGGACCTGATGGCGATCGCCATCGTTGCCGTCCACCTCTCCACCGCGTACATCGCCGCGCAGGTGGTGTGGGACATTCTGCGTCCCGAACGCGATGTAGTGCGCACCTCGCCCTAGAGACCCTGTTCGGCGGCCCAGTCCTTGAGCAGGACGACGGCCTCCTCCTCCGCCACGGGACCGTGCTCCATGCGGTGCTCCAGCAGGAACTTGTAGGCCCGGCCCACCAGCGGACCCGGTGAGATCCCCAGGACCTGCATGATCTGCTCACCGTCCAAATGGGGGCGGATCTTGGCCAGCTCCTCCTTCTCCGCGAGCTCGGCGATCCTGTTCTCCAGGTCGTCATAGGCGTGGTCCAGCCGAGCGGCCTTGCGCTTGTTCCGCGTGGTGACGTCGGAGCGGGTGAGCCGGTGCAGGCGCTGGAGCTGGTCTCCGGCATCGGTGACGTATCGGCGCACCGCGGAATCCGTCCACTCCTGCTCCCCGTATCCGTAGAAGCGCATGTGCAGCTCGACCAGGTGGGTGACGGCCCTGATGGTCTCCTTGTCGAACTTCAGCGCCTGCATGCGCTTGCGGGTCATCTTGGCGCCAACCACATCGTGGTGGCGGAAGCTGACGGCACCCCCGGGCTCAAAACGTCGGGTCTTGGGCTTGCCGACGTCGTGCATCAGGGCGGCGAAGCGCAGAATGAAGTCAGGAGCCGGAACCGGTCCGTCGTCGTCGGTCTCGAGGTCGCAGGCCTGTTCCAGGACCTTCAGCGAGTGCTGGTAGACGTCCTTGTGGCGTGCGTGCTCGTCATCGAGCCGCTTCAGCGCGGGCACTTCGGGCAGCACGATATCGGCCAGGCCGGTGTCGACCATCAGGTCAATGCCGGCCCGCGGGTGGTCTCCGCAGATGAGCTTGACCAGCTCCACCTGGATGCGCTCAGCGGAGACGATCTCGATCCGGGAGGCCATTTCGCTCATCGCCTGGGCGACCTCCGGGGCCACGTCCAGCCCCAGCTGAGAAGCGAACCGTGCGGCGCGCATCATGCGCAGCGGGTCATCCGAGAAGCTCTCCTGGGGAGTGGCCGGAGTCCGCAGCTGCTTGGCCACCAGGTCGCGGACGCCTCCATGGGGGTCCACCAGTTCAAAGCTGGGCAGCTTCAGGGCCATGGCATTGACGGTGAAGTCGCGGCGGACCAGGTCCTCCTCCAGGCTTTCCCCGAAGCGAACTTCCGGCTTGCGGGAGGCCGGGTCGTAGGCCTCAGCCCGGTAGGTGGTCACCTCCAGGGTCTGCTTGCCCTTGCGCAGACCGATCGTGCCGAAGGCCCGGCCGATGTCCCAGTGCGCATCCGCCCACCCTGCGGCGGCCTGAATGATCTGGTCCGGGGTGGCGTCGGTGGTGAAGTCCAGGTCCGGTGAGGTGCGGCCCAGGAAGAGGTCACGTACGGGGCCGCCCACCAGGGAGAGCTCGAATCCTGCGGCGGCGAAGACCTCGCCGAGTTCAACGACGACGTCGGGCAGCCAGGCGCCGTCGGGAAAACCATGGGGAAGAGAAACCATAACGCCCAACAGTCTCCCACAGCGCCGCCGGGCGGAGCGCTGCAACCAGTCAGCAACATACGACCGATTAGAGTAGTGAGTATGACCACTGCGGAAACGGGCGATGAACGGAGGACACCCTTGACCGTGTCAATGGGTGCCCGCCGCACGTCCTCTCCGCATGGCCGACCCACCGGAACCCTGCCCACGGTGGAGGAGGTCAGCGCCGGAGGTGTGGTCATCAAACCCGCTCCGCGCGGCTTCGACGTGGCCATCATCGCCCGCTACAACCGCGGAGGCCGCCTTGAGTGGTGCCTGCCCAAGGGTCACCCCGAGGGGCAGGAGACCTATGAGGAGGCCGCGGTCCGCGAGGTGGAGGAGGAGACCGGGATCTCCGGGTCCATCCTGACCTCTCTGGGCAGCATCGACTACTGGTTCACCGTGCCCACCCATCGGGTGCACAAGACAGTGCACCACTTCCTCATGGAGGCAGTGGGCGGGGAGCTCACCATTGAAAATGACCCGGATCAGGAGGCCGTCGACGTCGCCTGGGTCAATCTCGACGACCTGGACCGGACCCTCTCCTTCCCCAATGAGCGGCGAATCGTCCACATTGCCAAGCAGGTCATCCAGGATTCCCTGTGACCTCTGGTCTATAGTCCTCAACTGATGTCCCCCACACCTTCCCCGTACCGTCCCCGCCACGGGGGCAAGAAGCCCAGCACGACGACGACTCCCCCCTCCCCGGCCACCGCCGCCGAGCACCCGGCCACCGAGCTCTCTGGGGCCGACGGCACCGCGGCGACTGACGCGGCGCGGAGTCCACAGACACAGGACGCTGCGACGCAGACCCCGTCCCACATCCCGAAATCCGGCACGGCCGCGGCCTCAGCGCTGATGGCGGCGGGCACCATGGTCTCGCGCGTGCTGGGGTTCCTGCGGACTGCACTGCTGGCGATTGCGATCGGCTCCACGACGCTGATGGCCGATGTGTTCGAGAAGGCCAACAGCATTCCGAACATCATCTACCTGATCCTCGCCGGCGGCATGTTCAACGTGGTGCTGGTTCCCCAGCTGATCAAGGCCGCCAAACGCCCTGACCGCGGCGCGGACTACACCTCTCGGCTGCTGACCCTTGCCGTCATCGTCATGGGCGCCGCGACCCTGCTGATCACGCTGGCCGCCTACCCGATCATCGCCTCGCTCACTCTGGACTGGACCGAGCCGATGATCGCCCTCGGTGCGGCCTTCGCCCTGTGGACACTTCCGCAGATCTTCTTCTACGGGCTCTACGCCGTGGTCGGACAGATCCTCAACGCCAATGCCAAATTCGGCTGGTACATGTGGGCCCCGGTGCTGAACAACGTCATCGCCATCACGGTGATCATCAGCTACATCATCACCTTCGGCCGGTACTCGGCCGCCGATCAGCAGCTGACCGAATGGACCGCTCAGCAAACCATGTGGCTAGCCGGCGGTCACACCCTCGGGGTGGCGCTGCAGGCGCTGATTCTGCTCTGGCCGCTGTCCAAGCTGGGCATTCCCATCCGTCCGAAGTTCGGATGGCGCGGTATGGGCCTGCGCCAGACCGGCAAGATCGCCGGTTGGACGCTGGCCACCATGACCGTGGGCAATGTGGCCAACCTGCTGTACCTGCGGCTGATCTCCGGGGCTACCGCCACTCGTGAGCAGATGACCGAGGGCGGAGCGGCCATCCCCGGAGAATACGCTGCGAACGTCGCCGAGCTGATTGTGCTGCTGCCTCATTCGGTGTTCGTGCTCTCCATCGCCACCGTGCTGTTCAACCAGCTCTCACGCTCCATGGACCTGGGGCATTACGACGACGCTCGCGCACTCATCAACCGGGGCCTGAGGATCTTCGCCATCCCTCTGATGTTCTCGGTCGTCGCGATCATCATCCTTGCGGGCCCGCTGGGCAGGCTCTTCGGCGGTGCCGCGGAGGACTCCCACCTGGCCGGTGCCGCCATCGGCCAGCTGCTGGTGCTGCTGGCTCTGGGCCTGCCCTTCCGTTCGGCGAACTTCTACCTCCTACGAGTCTTCTACGCCGCCGAAGACGCCCGCACCCCTATGCTCATCTATTCAGTGGTCTCCGGAATCGGGCTGATCACGGCGTATGTGATGGCTTTCCTGGCACCCCATCAGCAACTGCCGTTCCTCATCGTGGGGCTCTTCAGCGTCCTGCATCTGCTGCAGTATGTGCTCTGCCACATTCTGGTGGTCCGCCGATGGGGCGGCTTCGGTCTCTCTTCGGTCCTCAGTGCCTACGTCCGCGCCGGCTTTGCCGCCCTGGCCGCCGGCGCGGCGGGCGCCCTCGTTCTGTGGGCCATGGGCGGCTATGACTGGGGCTTTGCGTGGAACTCGATCCTGACGGCCGTGGTGGCGTGCGCCGCCGTCGGCGTCGTGATGGGAGCCGTGTTCGTCGCGGTGCTGCGGGCCATGCAGGTCCGGGAGTTCCGCGAGTTTATGGAACCGGTGGCCCGCAGGGTGCCCGCTCTGTCCAAATTGGCCGGGTAATCTGGTCTCCACAGTTCTTTGTCAACCCCGGGAGGATCAGTGGCGCAGCCGTTCGGCGTCGGCGATGTGGTGGGCGGTCGGTACCGGATCACCCATCATGTGGTGACTTCGGCGGACCAGGACATCGTGTTCCAGGGCCTCGATGAGGTGCTGGACCGGGATGTGAACATCCTCCTGGCCTCCAAGGCCAATGCCAAGCAAGTGGCCACCTCGGCCCGCGAACTCGCCTCCGGCGAGCGAAACTCTGATGTGCAGCTCCTGGACCTGGGCCTGGTGGAGGAACGCACGTACCTCATCTCCTCCCTGGTGAACCCCAACCAGCTGCTGGACCTGGTGGTTCCTGATGCGGCTCCCTACGTGGAGCCCTATTTCACCGACTCGCTGGGCTCGGAGCTCTTTGGCCAGTCCCGCGTTATGGAGCCGGAGACTTACGACGACGACGCCGAGTACTACGCGCGTCTGCAGGCTGGGCTGAGCGCCGAGGACGCCGGGGAGACCCCAGCTGCGCGCTTCAAGAAGCGGCGTCCCGCTTTTCTCGACAAGGTCGGCCTGGTCCGGCGCGAGGATGAGGAGCTGCCCGAGAACTACACCGAGGATGAACTCGTGGACGAGGTGGCCCAGGCCGCCGAGGACTGGGGTCTGCAGGATGCCTCGGTGACCTCGCTCCCAGCGTCGCCGCACACGGCGGGAGGCACGCATGGTTCGGCCCGTCTGAGTCTGCACAGCGATCTGGACGTGGTGGACGCCGATGCCTCCGCCGATACCGACGAGACGATCGACGCGGTGGCGCACTGGGAGCCTCGCGAGAGCGCCTCCTCGGATCCTCTGATTCCGCCGCCACCGGCCCCCGCAGCGCAGGCGAGGCCGGCCGCTGTGGTGGAGACCGAGACTTCAGCTTCGTCGGATCTGGAGGCCTCCGAGACTCAGGACGACAGCGAGCCTGAAGCCTCCGGTCCCTTTGTGGAGCGCGACCCCTCAGAAGCAATGTCCACAGTGGCCTACAGCGCCGCCGGCCGCTCCCACGGAGACGTTGACGTCGATGAGCGCGTTGCCGAGGGCGAAGAGGTCATTGACAATCCGCCGGAGGGTCCTGACAACTCATATGACCCCCAGCCCTCTGCGCATCCAAGCACTCGCGCAGTGGAGACCGTGCCGGCGCCCCCCGCCTCGTCCCCTGCGCAGCACTCGCTGGGCGCGGCCGAGGAGGCAAGCACGTTCACCGGGCTGATCAGCGCCGTGGCGCCGCATCGGCGCAGCGCCTTCCCGCACTCCCCCCAGGAGGAGGAGCAGAACCAGACTCCCGAGGCTCCACGTCGCGCCGCAGGACCGGTTCCCGTACCTCGTGCACCTGCACCGGCGCACACGCAGCCACAGGCGGAGGACGGCGCCCCCCGGGAGCGCGGCGGACCCGCGATCACCCCGGGCAGACTCATTGCGGCAGGCGTACTGGCCCTGGTGCTGGTGATCGCCGCTGTCCTGGTCTTTATGAGCTTGCGCGGCGGCGAAGACCCGGCCTCCGAGGACCCCGTGGAGGAGAACGTTCCAGCCGATCCTCAGGAGGATCCTGCCGAGGACCCCGCGCCGGAGGAGGAGCCTGAGGCCCAGGAGACCAACGAGGCGCAGGGCGTGGAACCGGCGTCCCCGACGACAACCCCGGATCCGGTTATCACCGGCATCAGCCGCGCCCAGGACGCGCCGGAGCACAATGCTGAGGCCGACGGTCAGCTGGCGAATCTCATCGACGGCAATCCCGCCACCGTGTGGAGCACCTACAGCTACAACTCACCGAACTTCGGCGGCTTCGTGCCCTCCATGGCCTTGGTGGCCGAACTGGAGGAGCCGGCACCGGTCGAATCGGTCACGCTGAACCTTCCGGACGCCGTCACCGGGGGAGCTTTCGAGATTCTCATCAATGACGAACCCGCCCTGGAGGGCGCCCAGAGCATCGGATCCGGCTCCTTCGACGGCACCGAGGTCTCTGTCAGCGTGGACGGCGGTGACGAGGCTCAGTACGTGATTCTGCACCTGACCGAGATGCCCCAGGAGGTCGCCCCCACTGTGGGCGGCATGCCCTACCGCCTCCAGCTTGCTGAGTTTATGGTGGACTAGCCGCTCTTCCGCGCAGCTGACTGTTCCGGAGCCCGGAAAAGGACCTCGCGGAATAGCCCGCACCTCCGTATCGTTCGACATGCAAGACACAACTGCTCTTCAAAGGATGTTCCCCGTGACAGACCAGACTCCCGACCAGGTTCACGATGTCATCATCATCGGCTCCGGCCCGGCCGGTTACACCGCCGCCATCTACACGGCGCGCGCTAACCTGAAGCCGATCGTCCTTGCCGGCTCTGTCACCGCCGGCGGTGAGTTGATGAACACCACCGAAGTAGAGAACTTCCCCGGCTTCCCCGAGGGCATCATGGGGCCTGACCTGATGATGAACATGGAGGCACAGGCGCGCCGCTTCGGCGCGGATATCCGTCACGAGGATGCCACCGCAGTCAAGCTGGATCAGTCCATCAAGGAGATCACGCTCGGCTCCGGCGCCGTGCTTCACGCCCGCACCGTGATTCTGGCCACCGGTTCCGCCTACCGCGAGCTCGGTGTGCCTGGCGAGAAGGAGCTTTCCGGCCACGGCGTCAGCTGGTGCGCCACCTGCGACGGCTTCTTCTTCCGCGAGCAGACCATTGCGGTCATCGGTGGAGGCGACTCCGCGATGGAGGAGGCTCAGTTCCTGACCAAGTTTGCCTCCAAGGTCTATGTGGTCCACCGCCGCGACGAGCTCCGGGCCTCCAAGATCATGGCGGACCGCGCCAAGGCGAACGAGAAGATTGAGTTCATCTGGAACAGTGCGGTCACCCACGTCCAGGGTGATGGCAAGGTCAATCGGCTGGGACTGCGGAACACTGTGACCGGAGAAGAGTCGACTCTCGATGTGACAGGTGTCTTCGTGGCCATTGGTCATGACCCCCGCACCAGCCTGTTCAAGGATCAGCTAGAGCTGACCGAGGAGGGCACGGTCAAGGTGCAAGGCCGTACGTCCAAGACCTCCCTGCCGGGCGTCTTCGCCGCTGGGGATGTCTTGGATCCCACCTACCGGCAGGCCATCACCGCAGCCGGTTCCGGCTGTGCCGCGGCGCTGGACGTGGAGCACTACCTGTCCGAGCTCGCCGACTCCGACGCGGCCGAGCAGCCCCAGCCGGCCGCCGCCGCGCTCTGAATACCGCCTAAAGAACCTCTACCCGCTGAAAGGAGATCATCTCATGTCCGATCTCAAGAGTGTCACCGACGCCAGCTTCGAAGCTGACGTCCTGCAGTCCGAGAAGCCGGTCCTCGTGGACTTCTGGGCCGAATGGTGCGGCCCCTGCCGCGCGCTGACTCCCGTCCTGGAGGAACTCGCGGTGGAGCACGAGGACAAGATCGAGGTCGTCAAGGTCAATGTGGATGAGAACCCGTCCATTGCCGCCAAGTACGGCATCACCTCCATCCCGGCCGTCTTCGCCTTCAAGGGTGGGGAGCATGTCCACACCTCCATCGGTGCTAAGCCCAAGCCAGCCCTGGAGGAAGAGTTCTCCGACCTGCTGAGCTGAGCCCTCTACGCAGCACCACGCTATAGACAAGGACCCCGTCCCCTACTGGGGGCGGGGTCCTTGTCTATGCTCTGAAAATTCTCTGGGTCTTCCAGGACCGTGGGTCAGCAGTCGGCAGCAGCCGAGAGGGGATCGAGTTGACCGCTCTCACGCGATAGCTTCAGCGTGGGACGTGCATCCCCATCTGCTCCAGAATCCGATCCAGGTCCTCCAGAGACGCGAAGTCGATGGCAATGCGTCCCCTCTTGGAACCCAGGGTAATTTTCACCTGGGTATCGAGACGGTCGGTGAGAGCTTCTGCATACTCGTCGAGTTGCTCGTAACGCGTAGTACTGGGGAGCCGATCGGTTTCACGTGAAACCGCCCTTTTCTTTTCCTTCTTCGCCACCGAGGCCTCCTCCTCGGCAGCACGCACGGAGAGTCCCTCAGCGACGATGCGCTGCGCGAGTTCCTCCATCTGCTCCCCCGACTCGAGGCTGAGCAGGGCACGAGCATGGCCCGACGAGAGAACGCCCGCGGCAACCCTGCGTTGAACGGCAGGAGGCAGTTTCATCAGGCGCAGGGTGTTACTGATCTGAGGACGCGACCGCCCGATGCGGCGAGACAGCTCCTCCTGACTGATGTCGAAGTCCTCCAGCAGCTGCTGGTAGGCAGCTGCTTCTTCGAGGGGGTTCAGCTGTGACCGATGGATGTTCTCCAGTAGTGCGTCTCGCAGGAGATCCTCGTCGCTGGTCATACGAATGACAGCGGGGATAGTCTCCCGGCCGGCAGTCTTTGAGGCGCGCCACCGCCTCTCACCCATAATGAGTTCGTACTGCTCACCGCCCAGTGGCCGGACCACGATGGGCTGCAGCACGCCGATTTCTCCGACAGAGTGCACCAGCTCTGCCATATCGTCTTCGTCAAAGACCTGCCTTGGCTGGCGAGGATTCGGCTGAATCCTGTCTACGGGTATCTCGCGGAACTCAGCACCCTCAACAGGCACACTCGTCGCGAAGTCACCGGGCCCCGCGTGTACGGGTGGCTCCGCCGGGACGGAGGCCGGAGTCGAAGTTTCACGTGAAACGTCAGCGGAGGATGACGCCTTGCGAGCACCGAGGACGTCCGGCATCTCCGCTCGTTTAGTCCCGTTAGTTCGCCGCGAAGCCGTCCGCGTACGCGGGGCTGGAGTGGCCGGACCAACGCCCGTTTCACGTGAAACACGCTGAGTGGCTAGATGGGATTTCGCCGAGAAGAAGACGTCAATGGGACGCTCGGGTGTCGTCTCACTTGTGGTGGCGTCCTCTTCGCCACTCACTGCATGAGCTGCCGCACCCGAGGCTTCGGCCTCCTGGGCATCGGAGTTAATGAGAGCACCCAGGCCTCGCCCGAGACCGCGCCGCTTGCGCTCAGCCATGAAGACAGCTCCTTACATCGTGAGGAATCCCCTCCATTCTAGAGTCGGAAGCTGAATTGCCTCCTGGTCAGTTTCACGTGAAACATGAAACCCCGTTGCTCATGCGCTGAGGCCCGTGCTCGTGCGCTGAGTGCCTTCGCGTGTCCTAATCCCCTCGTGCGTCCCTGCTTCAGGGTCTCTGGCGCCGGCATCTCCGCATCCGAAGCAGGCGACTGAAGTTCCACGCCAGCCGTCGCCTTCCTGTCCCATTAATCTATGAGTAGGTCATCGCGTTGTGGGATTGTCGTCCACCCTTGAGGTCAAGGCGGAGGCGGAGCCTCCGTCCCGCGGCTCGGCCCTGTGGTCACGCGGCGGCGAGTCGGCTCCGCTATAGGGATCACCAATCCTTCTCTATCACCCAGCACGTCGTCCCTGCGTTTGTGTACTCGCAGGCAAGTTCTCGAGCAGACTCCTTGCGAAGCCCCTACCTTGTCGAGCTGGCGTCCCGTTTCACGTGAAAACGCGATCCCCAAGGGAGCGCCTGCGGATGTAAAACAACGGTCTAGGCGGGACGCAGCCCCACATCGTCGAACCCTAAGGTCCCGGCTGGGAATTGTCACCCCTACGTGGCGCGCCATGCCTAGCGTCTCCACGGAGAATACTGCAGCAGACACCGGGAGCCAGCATTTACTACCCTTACGGGACTCGCCGCTCGTAGGGACCACTCCGAAACACCCCGGTCGACCAGACACAACTGGTTCGTTGGCCTGGCGACCTGATACTTGTTTCCGCCCCCATGGGCAGGTTGACGGGCATCCCCTCCGGGCGATTTCTCAGGCTGCGAACACCGGGCGGAAGAATGGTCTCAGCGTTTCACGTGAAACGCCACCTCACTCAGCGTCCGCGCTGCACGATCTCTGCCGCTGCCTCAAGATACGCCAGTGCTCCTGTGGAGGAGCGATCGTAGGAGATCACGCTCTGCTGATAGCTCGGGGCTTCGGCGATACGGACGCTGCGTGGAATCTTGGCTTCGAGAACTTCATTGGGGAAGTGCTGCTTAACTTCCTGGACCACCTGGGAGGCCAGGTTGGTCCGCGCGTCATACATCGTCAGGAGGATAGTAGAAACGCGCAGGGGTGGATTCAGGTGCTTCTGAATCATATTGATGTTGTTCAACAGCTGGCTCAGTCCCTCCAGTGCGTAATACTCGCACTGGATCGGGATGAGCACCTCTTTCGCCGCGACAAAGGCATTGACCGTCAGGAGCCCCAGGCTCGGAGGACAGTCGATGAAGACATAATCAAGGCGCTCCTGGCCTTCGGTCTCCCGGTGACGCTGGTACTCCTCAAGAGCACGCTGAAGGCGCTGCTCGCGTGCCACGAGGGAAACAAGCTCGATCTCCGCCCCAGCGAGGTGAATGGTTGCGGGCACGACGCTGAGTCGATCGACGTCCGGGCACTGTGCCACCACCTCAGCGATGGAGAGGTCATCGATGAGCACGTCGTAAATGGAATCAGTGTCCGCGGAATGCGGAACGCCCAGTGCAGTGGAGGCGTTGCCCTGCGGATCAATGTCGATGACCAACACATTGAAGCCGTGATCAGCAAGCGCCGCAGCAAGATTGACCGTCGACGTCGTCTTGCCCACTCCGCCCTTCTGATTGGAGACGGTAATGATCCGCGTCTCCGAGGGACGCTCCAGGTCTGTCTCTGAGAGCAGCTTGCGGCGACGCTGCTCATCCGCAAGCTGTGCAGCCAGGGGAGACGCGGACAGTGAGTCGAGCACCGAGCTCTCCTGGGCAACCTTCGCGGCCTCCGCGGCGTCGGCGGCCAGACCCGTTTCACGTGAAACGTCGGGGGTGGTCTTATCCTCGCTCACCTTGTCTCCTTTACTCCACACTCAGCATGAGTCTATGGCAGGGCCCGGATGGGCGTGATGGTTCAGCGACGACGACAGCGTACGACCGTTGTCGGCTCTTCCAGAAGATCCTCACCCACGAGAAGAACTTCTGGCGGCTGAAGCCTGAAGCGTTTGATCGCCTTAGCCGCGGCCTCGATCTCTTCCCCAGCGCTGCGACCCTTCAGCAGCAAGAGCTCACCCTCATCATCGAGCAGGGGGACCGTCATGGGTATCAGCTTCTTCAGTGCTGACACAGCGCGTGCAGTGACGACGTCGGCCATGACTTCATCCGCGGCTTCCTCAGCGCGAGCACGGATGAGCTGAACGTTCTCGAGTCCGAGGTCCTTCACCACGGTGTCCATCCAGGCGACGCGTCTCTCCATGGGCTCGATGAGGGTGAATTCCACATCGGCGCGTGCGATGGCCAGCGCAATACCGGGAAGTCCGGCGCCCGACCCGACGTCCGCCACCGTGCCGCCTGCGGGAAGCTCCCGTCCGAGCACGGCGCAGTTGAGCACATGGCGAGACCACATACGCGGCACCTCGCGGGGACCCAGGAGACCATGGTCGATGCCTGTGGTGCACAGGTGCTCCACGTATCGCTGGGCCAGGGGCAACCGGTCGCCGAAAATGGCCTCGGCCGCCGCGCGCTCTACAGGCGTCAGCTCAGGAGTGTGCTCCCTCTCGGGAGTCTCATCAGACTGGGTGCTCATTGGGGTCCCCTGCTCGCTCACTTGGCGGCTACCACCACGTGACGGCGCTTTCCTTCGCCTTCAGACTCAGAGACCAGGCCGGCCTCCGCCACGAAGTCGTGGACGATCTTCCGTTCGAAAGCGCTCATGGGCTCGAGGTGGACGTTCTCCCCGCGCTCCTTGACCTCCGAGACGGCCTGCTCAGCCAGTGTCTTGAGCTCCTCATTGCGCTGAGCGCGGTGTCCGTTGATGTCCAGCACCAGCCGTGTGCGCTCGCCCGTGGCGGAGAGGACAGCCAGTCGCGTCAGCTCCTGCAGAGCGTCAAGGACCTCGCCGCGAGGACCCACGAGATCCTGCAGCTCGTCGCCGCCGTCTTCGGCCTGGATGGAGATGAACGTCCGCTCCCCGCGGATCTCGATCTCGATGTCCCCATCGAGATCCACGATGTCGAGCAGCTCTTCGAGATAGTCAGCGGCGACATCGCCCTCATCGGGCTCATCGGTGTCTGCGAGATCCTGGTTCTCGAGCACGTGTGCCTCTTCCGGCGCCACGGTCTCGTTGCCCTCCTCCACGATGTTCTTGGAGGTCTGGGTGTTGTCAGTGGTCTCTGTCATCGCTGTCCCTTTTTCTTTTTCTTCTTCTTCTTGCGGGAGGGCTGTGCCTGGTTCCCGAGGTGCTTACCGGAGGGCTTCTCCGCCTCTTCACGAGCCTTGCGGGCTTCCTCGCCCACCGGAGGGAGTCCCTTAGCGGCACGGCGCAGGTTCAGCTCCTTCTCTGCGAGGGAGCCGGGGGTGGGGTTATTGCGGATGACCCACCACTGCTGGCCCATGGTCCAGAAGTTGGTTGCGGTCCAGTAGATCAGCACGCCGACGGGGAAGTAAACGCCGCCGAAAACGAAGACCAGCGGCAGCACGTAGAGCATCATCTTCTGGGTCTGGGCAAACTGTCCGGTCAGCGCAGCCTCGGACATGTTCTTGCTCATCAGTTGCTTCTGGGTGAAGAACTGAGTGCTCACCATGGTCACGATCATGATCGCGGTCAGAACGATCGTGTTCCAGGCGGTGGGGTTGGCGTTGAGAGCATCCAGGAAGGTGCCGTCCATGCCCACACCGAAGATGGAGGAGCCGTCGAAGCTGCGGACCTCTTCGGGGGAGAGCGCGAAGTAGCCGTCCCGCTGGTACTCCTCCTGGCGCATGCGGTTCAGCATCCAGAACAGGGCAAGGAAGATCGGCATCTGAGCCAGGATGGGCAAACAGGTCATGAAGGGGTTGACCTTGTGCTTCTTGAACAGCGCCTGCTGCTCCTGCACCATCTGCTGGCGGGAGACGGGATCCTTCTTGCCCTTGTACTTGGCCTGGAGCTTCTGCAGCTCCGGCTGCACCACCTGCATACCCCGCTGGGATTTGATCTGCCGCACGAACAGCGGGATCAGGATGATACGGATGACCAGCACCAGCAGCACGATGGAGATGGTCCAGTTCCAGCCGGAGTCCGCATCCATGCCCAGGAAGGTGAGCACGTTGTGGAACAGCGTCAGGATGAACGACACGGCCCAGCTGAAGGGCCACATTATTGCGTCAAGAAAAGCCATATGTCTCTCAGAGTCTCAGGCCCGGCGAATGGAGGTGTTGGGTGCCGGGACAGCGAACGCGCGAAAATCAGCCTTCAGCCTACTTGACGAACCTGGGGGCTGAGAAAGTCTAGAGCTGTGCGTCGTCGTCCATGGGGGGATGATTTGTCCGCACGATCGCCGGTACCCGGTCCTCAGGCCACATACGACCCGAGGGCGGCACGTGATCCACACCCCCTCCGGTCCAGGGGTTGCACCGTAGAATCCTCCACGCGGTGAAGGCGCTACCCTTGGCCAGTCCGTGGACGGTCACCGCCTCCAGGCCGTAGGCCGAGCAGCTGGGGTAGAAGCTGCAGACTTGTCCGTAGAGGGGCGAGATCAGCCAGCGCCAGAGACGAATAAAGAGCACCAGGGGGTACGACGGCGCCTGTTTCAGAGGACCCCATGCGTGCCGGTGGATCTCCTGTGCCTGAGGTTCCGGACCCGGCTGACCAGGGATCTCTCCGGGGCCGACGTAAAAGTCCGCGTGGCGCACCCAGTGTGGTCTGCCGGGCGAGCTCATGCCGACTCCTGCTCACGGGCGTGCCATTTCTTCACTGCGCGCCGCAGTCCGCTGCGCACATCGCCTGACAGCCGGGCGTGCTCGGCCGCAGGGGCCTCTGCGAGGGCGCGCACCACGATGTCAGTGCGGCCCCCCTGAGGCAGCAGCTGCGGTTCCTCGCGCAGCAGCTGGGCGATGATGTGGCGCAAACGCCGGGTGGTGCGGTGACGGATTACCGCGTTGCCCACCGCTTTGGAGACCACGAACCCACATCGCCACCGGGTACCGTCCGCCGGCACGGAGGTGGAGGCCTCGCCGTGGGGGTAGAAGCGCACGGCGACCACCACGGTCCCCGTTCCGGCGCGGGTTCCCCCCTTCATGACCGCAGAGAAGTCCCCTGAGCGGGTCAGGCGATGCTGAACCGGCAGCATGGCTCCTCCTTAGGGCGGGCAGTCCTGAAGGGACAGCAACGGCCCGTCCCGGAAGTCTCCGGTGACGGGCCGTCGTCGTGCGTTGATGTCAGGCTGTGCTCAGCCTCAGGCCGAGAGAGCCTTGCGTCCCCGGCTGCGGCGGGCCGAGATGATGGAACGGCCGGCACGGGTGCGCATACGGGAACGGAAGCCGTGCTTGCGGGCGCGACGGCGGTTGCTCGGCTGGAAAGTCCGCTTGCTCACTGTGTACTCCCAATTAGATGGATGAAGTCTCTTCAAGCCCTCAAAGTGGCTGCGCAAAGGCGCGCACATATTCCAGGGCGACCTGTCAACACTAGGCGCCCGAGAGCGGAAACGTCAAATCCTATGCACAGGCTCGGAGCGCGACCCTGAATGACACGCCCCCTCGATTCAGCCTCTTGTGGGCTGAATAAGCGTTCAACTACCGTAAATCCTACCGGGCTGAACATGCGTTCAGTCGAGTGATCTGTCGTCGTCGTTCCGGCTGGAGAGGAGGTGGCACCGTGACATACCAGTACGGTCGCTCTCGCGGAGCCGGCCTGCGCGGCAGCGGACCTGGCTCCCACCGTGCCCCCGACGGCCAAGCCGACGGGCACAGCACCCAGGACGCGGCGAGCACCCACAACGTCACCGGCACGGGCAATACCTCCCCGCCGGCCAGTGCCAAGGAGCGGATCCTCACCGCCGCGATCGATCTCTACGGCCGACTGGGGTTTGACGGCGTCACCGTCAAGGAGATCGCTCAGGCAGCCTCGGTTTCTGCCCCGCTGGTGATTCACCACTTCGGGTCCAAAGCAGGGCTGCGCGCGGCGTGCGATGCCTACGTGGCCGAGCAGTTCCGGCGCACCAAGACCGAGTCGGTCCGGCGGGGGAATCTGCCCCGCAACGTGGCCCACGAGGCCATGGCCGCCAACCGCCACCTGGTGAAGTACCTCATGCGGGCGTTCATGGAAGGCGGCGAGACGATCGACGCATTCTTCGACCAGCTGGTGGAGGATTCGCTGGTCTACACCTCGGAGGCTGAGGAGATCGGTCTGGTTTACCCCAGCCGCAATCCCCGCCACCGGGCGGTGGTGATGCTGCTGCAGTCCTTCGGATCGCTGATCCTGCATCGACAGCTGGAACGGCACCTGGGCGTCAGCCTGCTCGACGATGAACCGAACCCCGAGGGACTGGACGCCTACATGGCCACGGTGCTGGAGCTCTACACCCAGCCGGTCATGAACGCTGAGGCCTTCGCGGAGCTCCTGGCAGCTGACGCCGAGGCCCATACCGAAGCCACTGAACCCGGTTCCACTCAAGACCGCAGCCCCCGCTCCTGATTCAGCACACCTCCTCACCGGCAAGCTGCCCTCACCGGTTCTCTCTGTGTCTTCTTCCCGCTCCCTGTCACCTCTTACTCCCCCTCACCCTTGAACGAAAGGATCGACCGATGAGCGACAACGCTGCGGTCATCTCCGCGCAGAACCTGGTCAAGCAGTTCGGCCAGGTCCGGGCGCTGGACAACCTGAACCTGACCATCGCCCCGGGCGAGGTCCACGGCTATCTGGGCCCCAACGGCGCCGGCAAGTCGACCACCATGCGGGTGCTCCTGGGCCTGCTGCGCCCGGATTCGGGCACCATCCGCCTCTTTGGCCGGGATCCCTGGCGGGACGCTGTGGAGCTGCACAAGCGCCTGGCCTATGTACCTGGCGACGTCGAGCTCTGGCCGAATCTCACCGGCGGAGAGGTGATCGACATGTTCCTGCGCCTGCGCGGCAGCTACAACCGAACACGGCGGGATCAGCTGATCGAACGCTTTGATCTCGATCCCCGAAAGAAGACCCGGACCTACTCCAAGGGCAATCGCCAGAAGGTGGCCCTGATCTCCGCGCTGGCGGCCGACGTCGATCTTCTTCTGCTGGACGAGCCAACCGCCGGGCTGGATCCTCTGATGGAGGTGGTGTTCCAGGAGGTCATCACCGAGGCCAAGGTTCAAGGGCGCTCTGTACTGCTCTCCAGTCACATCCTGGCTCAGGTGGAGGCGCTCTCCGACAGGATTTCGATCATTCGTGCCGGGCACATTGTGGAATCCGGCACCCTCTCCCAGCTGCGCCACATGACCCGCACCACCATCGAAGTGGAGACCGCCCAGACTGCTGAGGGATTGAAGGATCGACCGGGAGTTCATCATCTGCGCGCTGAGGGCGAGCGGACCGTCTTCGAGGTGGACGGCGAGCGCGTCCAGGACGTGATGCATCAGCTGGCACCCTTGGGCATCCGCTCGATCGTGGCCCACCCTCCGACCCTGGAGCAGCTGCTGATGCGGCACTACGGCGATGACCTCTCCACTCGCGGTGTGAGCGAGTCAACCACGAAGAAGGCGTCCTGATGAGCACGGCACAGGCCCCTGAACTCCGGCAGGCTCCCAGCCCGGCCACGGGGCAGTCCACCCTCGCCGGCACCGGCACCCTGCTACGGTTCATGCTGCGGCGGGACCGGTGGCGCATGAGTCTCTGGGTGGCCGGTATCGGCCTAATGGCCTTCTACTTCGCCAATGCCATCCAGGTCATCGCAGAGAACGAGACGGAGCTGGCCCAGTTGGCCGGGATGTTCACCGATCCGGTGGGCCGCCTGATGACCGGTCCGGCCTTCGGCATGGACGCCCCAACTTTCGAACGATTCTTCTCCGCGGGCTACGTGCTCTTCCTCTACATCCTCATCGGCCTCATGAGCATCTTCACGGTGGTCCGTCACACTCGAGCCGAAGAGCAGACCGGACGGGCGGAACTGGTGCGCGCCAATGTGGTGGGGCGCCACGCGCCCCTGAGTGCCGTGCTTCTGCTGGTCGGGGGTGCCAACCTCGTGGTGGGCGCTCTGGTCTTCGCCGGTGCAGCTGCAGCAGATTATGACGTTCAGGGCTCCGCACTGGTCGCCGCGGCCGGAATCGCCGTCGGTCTGTTCTTTTCAGGCGTCGCAGCGGTGACGGTGCAGCTCAGTGAGACGTCCCGCGGAGCAAGTGCCATGGCAGGAGGCCTCCTGGGCCTCTCCTACCTGATCCGCATGGGCGGAGACATGGCCGAGCAGGGCGGCAGCGCACTCTCGTGGTTCTCCCCGCTGGGCTGGTCACAGCAGGCGGCGCCCTACGTCGAGGACCGCTGGTGGCCGGTGATTCCTCTGGTCGCGGGGACGGCTCTGCTCACTGCTCTGGGGTACTGGCTGAGCACCAAGCGCGACGTCGAGGCCAGCCTCATGCCCACACGACTGGGCCGGGGCAGCGCCAAGCGCTCATTGGGCACTCCCCTGGGCATGGCCGCACGTGTACTCCGAAACAACTTGCGGGGTTGGGGGATCGCCCTGGTGCTGTGCGGCCTGATGTTCGGCTCCTATGCCCAGGCGCTGGTCGACGCCGCCGATGACCTGCCGGAGGAGTTCGCTCAGATCTTCAGCGGCGACTCGATGATGCTGGGCTACCTCGCCTACATGGGCCTGTTCATGGCGATCTTCGTGGCTGCCGCCGGTGTCAGCGCCCTCCAGCAGCTCCGTGGCGAAGAGGCCCGGGGACGGGTGGAGGTGGGACTGTCAGTCCCCATGAGCCGCAGCACCTGGCTCGGGGCCCACCTCACTGTGCTGCTGGTCGGTCTGGTCCTGATCCTGCTGCTCGTCGGTGTGGCCATGGGCGGGGGTGCCGCAGCCGTTCTGGAGGACGACGGCGGTCGGTACTTCGGTGAACTGGTACTGGCCAGCTTGCACCAGGCCCCGGCGGTGCTCGCGGTGGTCGGCGTCGTCGTCGCGCTCTTCGGCTGGCTGCCGCGCGCAGCAGGGACAGTCGGCTGGGTGATCATTGGCTACGCCGCGGTGATGACCAACTTCGGCCAGCTGTTGGAGCTGCCTGAGCTGTTCTACGAGCTCAACGCATTCGGGCACCTGGCGCAGTATCCGGTTCAGGACATCGCGTGGACACCCGTGCTGATCCTGACCGGCATCGGCATCGCGGGCATTCTGCTGGGCTTCCTGGGATTCAACCGCCGCGAGATCAATCGCGTCTGACTCGGGCCCCGGATCGCGGCTCGCCGACGAGGTCAGCACGTTCTTTGTCAGGTCAGAGGTGCTGGCCTCGTCGGGTATCAGCGGGCACGACGACGGCATGTAGGTTGTGCTGTGATGACCAGTCACGAGAACAGCGCCCCGCAGCCTCCTGCCAGTGAGCAGGAGCGCTGGGTTTCCGTCCTGCAGAACGTGACCCTTGGCATCGTCGTCCTGGGCCTGGTCTGGATCACGTTCAACGTCCAGCTGCCGTCGGTGCGGGAGCTTCAGAGTGCCATCGACGGACTTGGCTGGGGCGGGTGGCTGGCGTTTATCGCACTCTACGCACTGGTGGCCATCACCCCGGTACCAGTGACCATGATGCCCGTCACCGGGGGTTTCCTCTTCGGGCTGGTCGGCGGCACCGTGCTCTCGGTGACGGGGGTGTTGCTGGGCTGCTGGATTGCCTATTGGGGTGCTCGCGGACTGGGCAAGCAGACCATGCGCAAGCTGCTCGGTCGCCACGGGCCCACGGTGGAGGAACATGTGCAGGAGTCAGGCTTCTATGCCGTGGCCACGCTGCGTCTGATGCCGGGTCTGCCGTACTGGCCGGTGAACTACGGCAGCGGCGCCTTTGGGGTGAAGCACGGTCCGTACGTGCTGGCGAGCGCCGTCTCCTGCCTGCCCGGCCAGTTCTCGCTGGTGGCGGTCGGGGCGTTCATCGCCGAACCCTCGGTGGTCACCGGTGTGGCTGTGGCGATCGGATGGGCCGCCGTTGTTGTCCTGACGGTGCTGGCCTACCGGCGCTGGAAGCGTGCCCAGGCCGCCTCCTCAGCGGGCTGAGCTACGGTAATCACCGTCTTGCCGGTGCCCCGGCCGCGCCCCAGTTGCTGTACCGCAGTGCTCACATGTTCCAGCGGATAGCGGGCGTGGATCACCGGTCGCAGCATCCCTGCCTCGATCAGCTCGGCCAGATCCTGCAGAGCCTGGGAGCCGATGGAAGAGTTCAGCATCACCAGTCGGTGGCGGGTGAAGGGATTCACCAAGGCCGCCCACAGCGAGCGGCTCAACCCGCCCAGTGGTGCGCCTTCGGGTTCCGAGCCGACCAGCACCACGGCGCCCGTGCGAGTGAGGGCACGGCGCATGTGGCGCAGCGGTCGATGGCCTCCCGTGTCAATAATGGCGTCATAGGGACCTGCCTCGAGGGGATCCTGCGTGGTGTAGTCGATCACCACATCTGCCCCCAGGGACTCCACCATCGCGGCCTTTCCGGGACTACAAGCTCCCGTCACGTGAGCCCCTAGAGCCTTGGCGATCTGTACGGCGAAATGTCCCACCCCACCGCCGGCACCGAGCACCAGGACTCGGTGCCCGGCTGCCACGTGGGCTGCGTCCCGGACTGCATGAAGAGCAGCCGTCGCCGAGACCGGAACAACAGCAGCCTCCTCCTGGTCCAGAGTGGAGGGCTGAGCAAGGAGATGCTCGGACCGGGCCCGTGCAAACTCTGCCAGACCTCCGTGCCCGGAGAGTCCCTGGGCTGCGCCGAAGACCGCGTCACCGGGCGCCCACGCAGTGACGGACTCTCCCACGGAGTGCACCGTGCCGGCGATATCAATGCCCAGCACGCGGTCCCCTCGCAGCGGCAGCGCAAGTTTCACGGGAAACGGCCGCCCCTCCAGTAGGTGCACAAGGCCTGCATCAATGCCGGCGGCGTGGACTTCTACGACGACCTCCCCGGGGCCGGGTGATGGGATATCGCGTTCATCGCCGCCGCCGTCGACCTGGCCGATAAAGAGGGCAGGGACGGAGTCACCATGCGCGCCGTGGGCAAGCGCCTAGGGGTGGAAGCCATGTCGCTGTACAACCACGTCAGAGGTAGAGACGACATTCTTGACGGAATGGTCGATCTGGTCTTCGCCGAGATCGAGCTGCCGGAGCTCTCAGCTCCATGGAGGGCGGCGATGCGCCAGCGGGCTCAGTCCGCACGAGAGGCGCTAAACCGACATCGCTGGGCCGTGGGCCTCATGGATTCTCGACGGAACCCGGGGCCCGCCACGCTGCGGCACCACGACACCGTCCTGGGGTGCTTGCGAACCAACGGCTTCTCTGTGCGCCAGGCAGCCCACGCTGTGTCCCTGCTGGACAGCTATGTGTACGGTTTTGTGCTGCAGGAGGTCAGTCTGCCCTTCTCCGACGGCGAGGACCTTCAGGAGCTCGCCGAGGAGATCTTCTCCGCTCTCCCCAAGGATCAGTACCCGTATTTCACCGAGATTGCCGTCGAGCACGCACTCCAACCGGGCTACAGCTACGGTCAGGAGTTCGCCTACGGTCTGGAGCTCATCCTCGCAGGGCTCCATCCCGACGAGGCTCCCAGCCCCTGATGAGCTGCCGCGGGCGCTCTCACTGTCTGGCCCTAAGCCGCAGCCTTCGGACGGGCCAGCACCGCCCAGAGGACCATACCGCCCGCAAGTGCCCAGAACGCCGCCCCGATGCCGAAAACCGTGACGCCGCTGGCCGCGATGAGGAACGTGGCGGCGGCCGGAATCCGTGAGGACTCCTCAGACACGGCCGCGCTCAGAGACGCACCCAGGGTAGAGAGCAGCGCCAGGCCTGCGACCGTCTCGACCAGTCCGGGACGCCCGTGGGAGACCAGCAGCACCAGGGCCGCGGCCGCACCAGCCAGTACTAGGTAAGCCCAACCGGCCGTTGCGGCAGCTCGCCACCGTTGGTGCGGATCCTGATGAGATTCCGGCGATGCCGCCAGTGCGGCTGTGATCGCTGCGAGATTCACCGCGTGGCCTCCCACGACCGCCCCAGCTGTGGTGCCGAGACCGGTCACTGTCAGGCTCGCCCGCCACGGCACCTCATACCCGTAGGACGAGATCACCGCGGACCCCGGCACGTTCTGCGAAGCCATGGTCACCAGGTACAGCGGCAGCGCCAGCCCCAGGAGCGCTCCGATGGTGAACTCCGGCATCACGGGCTCAAGGCGCGGAAGAAAGTCAGCCCCAGAGAAGCTGCCCCAGGGCGCTTCCACGCTGATGAGCACCAGGGCTGCCAGGAACACCACCGGCGCTGACCACGCCGGCACCCATCGGAACAACAGCAGCCATAGCAGAATCAGGGGTGCAATCCACAGCGGATCCTCCACCACTGCCCGCACAGGCGCCAGACACAGCGAAAAGAGCACCCCGGCCAGCATGGCCTGGGCGATCGGGCGGGGAATGGAGGCAACGGTTCTGCCCAGCCACGGCCACAGGGCGGTGACCAGGATGAGTCCGCCGACCACTACGAATGCTCCCACGGCAGCAGACCAGCCGCCGTCGACCTGCCCGGTGGTCACCATCAGCGCAGCTCCGGGCGTTGACCACGCCAGAGTCAGAGGACGACGGTACCGGTAAGCCAGGTACAGCATTCCCAGCGCCTGGGCTATACACAAGGCAATGAGTCCCGAAGCGGCCTGGTCCGCGGTCGCCCCGACGGCTTGAAGACCAGCGACGACGACGGCGAACGAACCGCCGAAACCCACCAGGGCCACGGTGATGCCGGTCAGCACCGGCTGTTTTCGCTCCATGGAAGCACCCTAAGCCCCTGCGAGGCAGGTCTTAGGCCGGCATTCTCCACAGCAGGGAATTCACAGGCAGAGAACTGACGTTGAGACCCCGGCGGCGAGCATCCCGCCGTCTGCTTGGCAGAACCGCCGTGCAAAGTCGTGCCTGCACCGGGCTTTTCCCACAGTTTCAGGGACTTATCCACAGTTCCTGTGGAATACTGGTGCGGACCGTCCGCCGAACCGATCCATCCAGAGGGGAGCAGCGTGTCTGCTGAGTCCGAGCCGAGCGTGTCAGTCAAATGGCAGCAGGTGCTGACCGAGCTACGTGAACGTCACGGCATCGCCGGCCTGAAGCTCTCCGACGTGGGGCGAGCCGTGCCCCAGAGTGAGCAGCTCATCGGGGACACCCTGCTGCTGGCGGTCCCTCACGAGCGCATCCGCCAGACGATGCAGTCCACCCTGCAGGCGGAGATCTCCGCGGCCCTGCGCACAGTCTTCGGCAAGGACATTCTCTGCGCCTACGTGATCGACCCTGAACTGGATAAGCAGCAGAAGGACGGCGACGCCGCCACCGCCCCTTCGGCAGCATCACCTGCGACTGCCCCCGCGCCGGCGCCGCGCGTAGCCAGCAGTCCCATCGAACCAGCGTCGTCGTACCCCATCCCTGATGTCACCCCGGTGCCGCCAGCGCCCGAACCCAGCGGTGAAAGCTTTGAGACCTCGCGCCTGAACCCCCGCTACACCTTCGAAACGTTCGTGATCGGATCCTCCAACCGATTCGCCCACGCTGCGGCCAACGCCGTAGCCGAGGCACCGGCGAAGGCCTACAACCCGCTGTTCATCTACGGGGACTCCGGTCTGGGCAAGACCCACCTGCTTCACGCCATCGGTCACTATGCCCAGCGGCTCTACTCCGGCATCCGGGTCCGCTACGTGAATTCCGAGGAGTTCACCAACGACTTCATCAACTCGATCCGCGACGACGAGGGTGCCAGCTTCAAGCACCTCTATCGCAACGTGGACATCCTGCTGCTGGACGACATCCAGTTCCTGGCGGACAAGGAGCGCACGGTGGAGGAGTTCTTCCACACGTTCAACACGCTCTACAATAACAACAAGCAGGTCGTCATCACCTCCGACCTTCCGCCCAAACAGCTCTCGGGCTTCGAAGAGCGGCTGCGTTCGCGCTTCGAATGGGGCCTGATCACCGACATCCAGCCGCCCGAGCTGGAGACGCGCATTGCGATTCTCCGGAAGAAGGCCAACGCGGAGAACTTCTCCTGCCCCGATGATGTGCTGGAGTACATCGGTTCCAAGATCTCCACCAATATCCGTGAGCTTGAGGGTGCATTGATCCGCGTCACCGCCTACGCGGCGCTGAACAAGCAGGAGGTGGACCTTCCCCTGGCCGAGCAAGTCATGCGAGATCTCATCTCCGATGACCACGCCCAGGAGATCACCGCCGAGCAGATCATCAATGCCACCGCTGAGTACTACTCCTTCACCGTGGAGGAGCTGACCTCGAAATCCCGTAACCGCACGCTGGTGACGGCTCGCCAGATCGCCATGTATCTGCTGCGCGAACTCACGGAGATGTCGCTACCCAAGATCGGCCAGGCTCTGGGCGGGCGCGATCACACCACGGTCATCTACGCCGAGCGCAAGATCCGCGAACTCATGGCTGAGCGCCGCGCCGTCTTCAACCAAGTCACCGAACTCACCAACAAGATCAAACAGGGGCGGTAGAACAGAGGCTCTGCCCGCAGGGACCAGAGAAGGTCTAACCCCGCGAACACCGCATGCGGTGCCGGTCGCGGAGAAGCTGATGTCATTTCTGACACAGTCTCCGACGCCGGTACCGCATTTTCTCTTGTTCATTCGTCAAGCCCGTCCCTGACACCTGGGGATAACTCCCTCGTACACAGCTCACACGGATGTAGTTCAGCCTGTTTGGCGACCTCCAGAGGAGTTGACACTGAGGTATTCCACAGTTTTTCCCACATTTCCACAGTCACCGGTGAAAATTCTCCCCTGCTCTTCCCACACCTGTGGATAAATCAGTGGAGAATGTGGTGACGACACCACACACTGTTGGGGAGAACTACTCCTGCTCTGTTGAGATCCCTCAATGGACGGGTTAAATCCTCCCCATGTGATTTACAGACCTGCTGTCATTCGTCCACGACGGGGTGCACACAATTTTTCCTGTGATTACCGCTCAGAAGCGGGTTATCCACAGAATCCACAGCACCTGTTAACACTTCTGACCTTTTACTCAGGAAAATCTTCCATAGACAACAGTTCGCGCGCCCCACACAGGAAACGAACTAGATCTTGTGGTTGAAGGAACGACTTTCGGCCTATCTAGTGTTCGGGGTAAGCTCGTCACTCAGACACGCACCGAACAAAGCTTGACTTTAGGGGAGACACCGTGCAGTTCACCGTGGACCGAGATGTTCTGTCCGAGGCGGTCTCCTGGGCTGCCCGCTCCCTCTCCCCCCGGCCTCCGGCTCCTGTACTTTCCGGCCTGCTCATCGTGGCGGAGAACCAGCAGGTCACCATCTCCAGCTTCGACTACGAGGTCTCCGCTCAGCTGCACATCGAAGCAGATGTGCACACCGAGGGCACCGTGCTGGTGTCAGGTCGTCTCCTCAATGACATCGTCAAGTCCCTGCCCAACGCTCCGGTCACCCTGACCCTGGATGAGTCCAAAGTCGTGGTGACTTGCCGCTCCTCCACCTTCACCCTGGCTACTATGCCGGTGGATGAGTACCCTGAGCTGCCCTCGCAGCCGGAGGTCTCTGGAACCGTTGACGGTGCCGCCTTCGCCCGTGCGGTCAGCCAGGTCATCACTGCAGCTTCCCGTGATGACACCCTCCCAATCCTCACCGGCGTCAAGCTCGAACTCGAGGGCGACACCATCACGTTCCTGGCAACGGACCGCTACCGCCTGGCGATGCGGGAGATCACTTGGCGTCCCAGCCAGCCCGACATCTCCACCTCGCTGCTTATCAAGGCCAAAACCCTCAACGACGTCGCCAAGTCACTCGCCGGAGCAGGCGATCTGGACATCTCGCTCTCCAACGACGACGCTCTGGTCGGCTTCTCCTCCGGCGGACGCCGGACCACCTCCGTCCTGGTGGACGGCGAGTACCCCAAGATCCGCCAGCTCTTCCCCGAAGAGACCCCCATTCACGCTGTGGTCAACACCGCGGAGCTCATCGAATCGGCTCGTCGTGTCTCCCTCGTCTCTGAGCGCAATGGTCATATCCGTCTGCAGTTCAGTGAGGACAACCAGGTGACCCTCGACGCCGGCGTCGACGACAACGCCTCGGCCCGCGAGGTCCTCAGCGCCGAACTCACTGGTGAGCCCATTACGGTTGGCTTCAACCCGGCCTACCTGAACGAAGGCCTCAACGTCATCGACACCGAGTACCTGCGGTTCTCCTTCGTCTCGGCTCCGAAGCCCGCGATGATCACCGGTCAGCAGACGCCGGAGGGCGAGAACTCCACAGACTTCAAATACCTGCTGATGCCGGTGCGGCTGCTGAACCAGTAGACGCTGGATGCGGATCTCTGAGCTGACTCTGACAGACTTCCGCAGCTACGCGGAGGCCCAGCTTGAGCTGAGCGAGGGCCCCACCGTGCTGCTGGGGTTCAACGGCGTGGGCAAGACCAATATCGCCGAAGCCATCGGCTACCTCTCCACACTCTCCTCCCACCGGGTCACCAATGATGCTCCCCTGGTTCGCCACGGTCAGTCCCAGGCCTTCATCAGAGCCCAAGCGCACAAGGGCCGGCAGTCGGCGTTCCTCGATCTAGAGATCAATCCCGGCCGCAGCAACCGAGCCCGCATCAACCGCGGCTCCGCAGTCCGCGCCACTGAAATCCTAGGGATTCTTCGTTCGGTCCTCTTCGCTCCGGAAGACCTCGAGCTGGTCAAGGGATCCCCCGAGGTCCGACGTCGGCTCTTTGACTCTCTTGCGGTGCAGCTGCGGCCCGCGCTGGGCCGGGTCCGGGCCGACTATGAGAAAGTGCTGCGGCAGCGCAACGCCCTGCTGAAATCCATACGGCATGAGGGGTTCACTCCCACTCACGAATCCACACTGTCGGTGTGGGATCAGCAGCTCTCCGCCGCAGGAGCCCGCCTGCTGCGTGCCCGTCTGGACATGCTCGGTGCCCTGCGTCCGCACGTAGCCCAGGCCTATCACGAGCTTTCTGACAGTGTGCGCACCGCGCGGCTGAGCTACCTCAGCTCGCTGACCGGTCACGAGTCGTTCGGCTCGACAACTGCCGGCGATGACGTGCAGCAGGAGGCGTCAGGGGCCCTCGCCCCCGAGTTCTCGCCCTTGGAGACGGCCAGCACCGAGGAGCTGGCCACCCAGCTTCTGACGGCCCTGGAAGCGGCTCGGAAGAAAGAGCGGGAGCGCGGGATCACGCTGGTGGGTCCGCATCGCGACGACGTCCAGTTCACCCTTGATGACACCTCGGTGAAGGGATACGCCTCTCACGGTGAGACGTGGTCGTTCTGTCTGGCGCTGAGGCTGGGATCCTACCGGGTGATGCTCGACGACGATCCCTCTGACGGCGCTGCACCGATCCTGATTCTTGATGACGTCTTTGCAGAACTTGATGCACGACGACGGCGACGCCTGGCCGACCTGGCCACCGGCACAGGCTCCTCCGCTGGTCCGGAGCAGCTGATCGTGACGGCAGCCGTCGACGACGACGTCCCGAAGGCGTTGCTGACCAACGCCTACCGCGTCGAATCGGTCGACCAGATCAGCCGAGTCTCCCGCTATGAGGCCTGATCAGCATGGTGCGTGAGCAAGACACTTCCTCTCCTCGGGATCAGCCTGCCGAGGAGATCGTGCCGGTTCAGGTGGATGCCGCCCATGCCCTGCTAAACCGGATGCGACGAGCCGCTGAGTCCCGCGGCGAACATCGACTGCGCTCCCTGCCGCGGGGGTCCTCCCTGGCTGGGAACCCGCGCACCTCCGCGGCCGAGGAGCGCGGTACCGCAGCCGCTGCCCGGGAAGGGGACCTGCGCGATCCCAATCTGCTGGGCGGTGTGGTGCAAGGGCTGATCTCTTCCCGGGGATGGAAGGCCCCGGTGGCGGTGGGCTCCGTCATCAGCCGGTGGGATCAGCTGGTGGGATCAGCTATCGCCCAGCACTGCACTCCGGAGAGCTTCGAGAACGGTGTGGTCACCGTAGTCTGCGATTCCACGGCCTGGGCCACTAATCTCAAACTCATGCAGCCTAAGCTCATGGAGGTCTTCACTCGCGAGCTCGGTGAGGGGATTGTCACGGGCCTGCAGATCCGCGGACCCCAGGCGCCCAGCTGGAAGAAGGGGCGCTACAGCGTGCGCGGACGGGGGCCGCGCGACACCTATGGGTGAGGTACGCCCCGCCAACAGGCTTACCGAACCATCCCACACGGCGATATGCCGCGTTGTGGGCCTGGCATACGATCACATCCCTATGCCGACTCCTTCTAAGCCCTGCCAGAGGCCTTCTCTGCCCTCCTGGGGCCATCTGAGCGCCGTGAAACTCCCCGAAGAATGCGGAAATCGGGCCGTGGGCCGGTAGACTGGAGCGAGGACTTCGAACCGATTCAAGGAGACGATTCAGCCGGTGGCCGCTGAAGACCAAAACGCGCAGCAGCAGGGTAACTACGGCGCATCTGACATCACCGTTCTCGAGGGACTCGAGGCGGTCCGCAAAAGGCCCGGCATGTACATCGGCTCCACCGGTGAACGCGGCCTGCACCACCTGGTCTACGAGGTCGTAGACAACTCGGTGGATGAGGCGCTGGCCGGCTACTGCTCCCACATTCAGGTGACCCTGCAGAACGACGGCGGCGTGCGGGTGGAGGATGACGGCCGCGGTATTCCCGTGGACATCCACCCCACTGAGGGCAAGCCCACCGTTGAGGTGGTCATGACGGTGCTGCACGCAGGCGGTAAGTTCGGCGGTGGCGGTTACGCGGTCTCCGGCGGCCTGCACGGCGTGGGCATCTCCGTGGTCAACGCGCTCTCCTCGAAGGTGCAGACCACGGTCAAGCGCCAGGGCTATGAATGGTCCCTCGCCTTTGCTGACGGCGGCCAGGTCACCCATGAGCTGACCCGCGGCACGGAGACGGAGGAGACCGGCACCACGCAGGTCTTCTACCCCGATGCCACGATCTTCGAATCCACCGAGTTCAGCTTCGAGACGCTGCGTGCCCGCTTCCAGCAGATGGCTTTCCTCAACAAGGGACTGCGCATCACCCTGCGCGATGAGCGTCAGATTGACGACAACGTGGTGGTCGAGGACGAGATCGTCGAGAAGCACGACGACGCCCCCGAGGGTGAGCCCGCCCCGGCTGAGCCCGGCGAGCACCAGGATGCGGTAGCAGAATCGCCCAAGGGCCGCGTGGTGGTCTACCAGTACGACCACGGTCTGCTCGACTACGTCAATCACCTCAACTCCGCCAAGAAGGCGGAGAACGTCCATGAAGACGTCATCGCGTTCGAGGCGGAGGACGATGAGCGCGGCATCACCGCCGAGCTGGCGATGCAGTGGACCCTGACCTACTCCGAGTCGGTCCACACCTACGCGAACACCATCAACACCCACGAGGGCGGCACTCACGAGGAGGGCTTCCGTGCGGCCCTGACCGCACTGATCAACCGGTACGCCCGCGATAAGAAGCTGATCCGGGAGAAGGACGACAACCTCACCGGTGAGGACATCCGTGAGGGCCTCACCGCCGTGATCTCCGTGAAACTCTCCGAGCCGCAGTTCGAAGGCCAGACCAAGACCAAGCTCGGAAACTCCGAGGCTCGAGGCTTTGTGCACCGCGTGGTCACCGATCACCTGGGTGACTGGCTGGAGCGCAACCCGCAGGCCGCCAAGGACATCATCCGCAAGGCTGAATCCGCCGCCCAGGCCCGCCTGGCCGCGCGCAAGGCCCGGGAGAACGCCCGGCGGAAGTCTCCGCTGGAGACCTTCGGCATGCCCGGCAAGCTCGCCGACTGCTCGTCGAAGGATCCTTCGGAGTCCGAGATCTATCTGGTGGAGGGCGACTCCGCGGGCGGCTCGGCCAAGCGTGGCCGCAATCCCCGTACCCAGGCGATCCTGCCGCTGCGCGGCAAGATCCTCAACGTGGAGCGGGCACGCATCGATAAGGCCCTGGGCAACCAGGAGGTCCAGTCGATGATCACCGCCTTCGGCACCGGCATCGGCGAGGAGTTCGACATTGCCAAGCTGCGGTACCACAAGATTGTGCTCATGGCCGATGCGGATGTGGACGGTCAGCACATCACCACGCTGATGCTGACGCTGCTCTTCCGCTACATGCGCCCGCTCATCGAGCACGGCTACGTGTACCTGGCCCAGCCGCCGCTGTACAAGATCAAGTGGTCCAACGGCGATCCCGATTACGTCTTCACCGACGCCGAGCGGGACGCCGCGCTGACCCGCGGACGTGAAGCCGGCCGCAAGCTGCCCAAGGAGCTGGGCATCCAGCGCTACAAGGGTCTGGGCGAGATGGACTACCAGGAGCTCTGGGAGACCACCATGGACCCGGCCAACCGGACTCTGCTGCAGGTGTCCATGGAGGACGCCGCTGCCGCGGATGAGATCTTCTCCATCCTCATGGGTGAGGACGTCGAATCCCGCCGCAGCTTCATCCAGCAGAACGCCAAGGACGTTCGCTTCCTCGACATCTGATCCGGGCCTCACTTTTAGAGAGAACAGCACTTCATGACTGAGAACACCGAGAACCCCGAGCAGCCCCTCGAGGGTCCCGTCGTCGCCGGAGACCGCATCCGGCAGGTGGACCTGCAGACGGAGATGAAGCGGTCCTACCTGGACTACGCCATGGCCGTGATCGTGGGCCGCGCCCTGCCCGATGTGCGTGACGGCCTGAAGCCCGTGCACCGCCGTGTGCTCTACGCGATGTATGACGGCGGCTACCGGCCCGATCGCAGCTTCAACAAGTGCGCCCGCGTGGTCGGCGACGTCATGGGCTCCTACCACCCCCACGGCGACTCCGCGATCTACGACGCCCTGGTGCGCCTCATTCAGGACTGGGTCATGCGCTATCCCCTGGCTTCCGGCCAGGGCAACTTCGGCAACCCTGGCAACGACGGCGCAGCCGCTCCTCGATACACCGAGACCAAGATGGCCCCGCTCGCCATGGAGATGGTCCGGGACATCAACGAGGATACCGTTGACTTCCAGGATAACTACGACGGCAAACAGCAGGAGCCGGTGGTCCTGCCGTCCCGGTTCCCGAACCTGCTGGTCAACGGCTCATCCGGCATCGCCGTGGGTATGGCCACCAACATCCCGCCGCACAACCTGCGCGAGGTGGCCTCCGGTGTGAAGTGGTACCTGGAGAACCCCCAGGCCAGCCGGGAAGAGCTCCTGGAGGCACTCCTGGAGCGAATCAAGGGACCAGACTTTCCTACCGGTGCGCAGATTCTGGGCACCAAGGGCATCGAAGAGGCCTACCGCACCGGGCGCGGCTCCATCACCATGCGCGCGGTGGTCAATGTCGAAGAGATCTCCGGGCGCACCTGCCTGGTGGTCACCGAACTGCCCTACCACGCCAACCCCGACAATCTGGCGATCAAGGTCGCCCAGCTGGTCAAGGACGGCAAGATCGCCGGGATCGCCGAGATCCGTGACGAGTCCTCCGGCCGCACCGGCCAGCGCCTGGTCATCGTGCTCAAGCGCGACGCCGTCGCGAAGGTCGTGCTGAACAACCTCTACAAGCACACCTCGCTGCAGGAGAACTTCTCCGCCAACATGCTGGCTCTGGTCGACGGCGTGCCGCGGACCCTGAGCCTGGACGCCTTTGTCCACCACTGGGTGATGCACCAGGTCGACGTCATCGTCCGCCGCACCCGCTTCCGCCTGGCCAAGGCCGAGCGAGAGGCTCACATCAAAGTGGGTCTGCTCAAGGCCCTGGATGACCTGGACCGCGTCATCTCCACGATCCGCGAATCCTCCACAGTCGACGTCGCGCGCCAGAACCTGAAGGCGCTGCTGGACATCGACGATGAGCAGGCACAGGCCATCCTGGACATGCAGCTGCGCAAGCTTGCCGCCCTCGAGCGCCAGCGGCTGCAGGACGAGTACGACGAACTCATGACGATGATCGCCGACTTCAAGGACATCCTGGGCTCCGAGGAGCGCCAGCGGCAGATCATCGGCGACGAGCTGGACACCATTGTGGAGAAGTTCGGCGACGACCGCCGGACCCACATTGTGCGCGGCTACGACGGTGACATGTCCATGGAGGACCTCATCCCCGAAGAGGATGTGGTGGTCTCAATTACGCGCGACGGCTATGTCAAGCGCACCAAGATCGACAACTACCGTGCCCAGAACCGCGGAGGCGTCGGCGTCCGGGGCGCCCAGCTGCGCGCCGACGACGTCGTCGAGCACTTCTTCGTCACCACCACGCACCACTGGATCCTGTTCTTCACGAACCTGGGACGCGTGTACCGGACCAAGTGCTACGACCTCATGGAAGCTGGCCGCGACTCCAAGGGCCAGCATGTGGCCAACATTGTGGCTTTCCAGCCCGATGAGCACATTGCCGGGGTCCTGACCCTGAAGAACTACGACGACGCCGACTACCTGGTGCTGGCCACCAAGGGCGGTCTGGTGAAGAAGACGCGTCTGAGCGACTACGACACCCCGCGTCAGGCTGGTGTGATTGCGATTAACCTGCGCGAGGACGACGAGCTGGTCTCCGCCAAGCTCATCAGCGCCGAGGATGACCTCATGCTGGTCTCTCGCAAGGGCCAGTCCCTGCGTTTCACCGCCACCGACGAGGCCCTGCGGCCCATGGGCCGTGCCACTTCCGGTGTCACCGGTATGAAGTTCCGCGAGGACGACGAGCTGCTCACCGCCGACGTCGTCACCCCTGACTCCTATGTCTTTGTGGTCACCGAAGCCGGCTATGCCAAGCGCAGCCACGTGGACGAGTATCGCGTCCAGGGGCGCGGCGGTCTCGGCATCAAGGTCGGCAAACTCGTGGAGGACCGCGGGGATCTCGTGGGTGCCATGGTGGTCGAAGAAGACGATGAGGTGCTGGTGGTCATGGCCAGCGGCAATGTGGTCCGCTCCGCCGTGGAGGGTGTCCCGGCCAAGGGCCGCGACACGATGGGCGTGATCTTCGCCAAGCCGCGTAAGAAGGACCGCATCATCAAGGTGGCGCGTGCCTCCGGTGCCGCGCTGGCTGCCGCAGGTGAGGAGGCCGGCACCGATGGTGAACAGGCTGTGGAGGGCGCAGAGTCCGAGACACCTGAAGCTGAGGTCCAGGAAGCTGAAGGTGCTGAGTAGATCCATGCAGTACCGTTGGTCTCTGATCATGACAATCGAGGACGCTGATGGAGGTCTTCAGTGAGCGCTAATACCGGCGAGAATCAGGGGAGCTCGGGCTCCAACCGGCCCGCGAGCCGCTTCCCCGCGCCGCGCCCGCGTGCCTCTCAGTCGGAGACCGGACAGCAGGCCCGGCCGAGCGCGCCCTCAGCTGCGCGCCCTCGTCCCCGTCCTCAGCCAGCTGGTCGACCGGCTGCCGGGGGTCGTCCCCAGGCGCGGCCCCAGGGTCCACGTCCGGCGGGCCAGCGTCCCGGTGGCGGGCGTCCCCAGCCGCAACTGGTGCGCCCGACCCCCAAAGCCAAGGTGCGCAAGGCCCGTCTGCTGGTCTCTAAGGTCGACCCCTGGTCCGTGCTGAAGATGAGCTTCCTGCTCTCGGTGGCGCTGGGCATCATGACGGTCGTCTGCGCAGTCACCCTGTGGTCGGCCATGAACGTCACTGGTATCTTCGACCGCGTCAACGACCTGCTCGGCCAGGTCCTGGGCACCGAGGGCGGCGGCACCAGCTTCCAGATCGAGGAGATGGTCACGGTGGGCCAGGTGGCATCGTTTGCCACCATCATCGCAGTGGTCAATGTGGTGCTTCTGACCGTGCTGTCGATGCTGGCAGCGGTGCTCTACAACCTCTCGGCCTCTCTGGTCGGCGGCATCGGCGTCACGCTGACCGACGACTGAGCTGCTCACAGCGGCCCTCGGGACTCCCGATTTGTCGGAGTCCAGCGAGCTGGTGTAATGTGTAGTGGTCGTCCCGCGAGGGATGACAACCCTCGAAAGGGGTTCGGGCGTATAGCTCAGGCGGTTAGAGCGTCACACTGATAATGTGAAGGTCCGTGGTTCAAGTCCACGTACGCCCACCCGAAGCCTTTCCGAAGGGGAGATGATGAAGACACTGGTTCTCACCGCAGCAGCGGTTGCCGGATTCGTCGTCTACCGCCGATGGAAACAGGCGGAGGAAACCCGGGATGTGTGGTCTCAGGCCACAGACTCGGTGAAGGACCGATAGTCCAGCGCCGAACCCATAAGGGGCCTTAGCTCAGTTGGTAGAGCGCCTGCTTTGCAAGCAGGATGTCAGGAGTTCGAGTCTCCTAGGCTCCACAGAGCCAAACCCCCTGGCGGATCATTCCGCCAGGGGGTTTTTCCGTACCCCCAACAAACAGTCCTTCTGTCCCTCGGGGTTATAGGCCATAAATGTGTTGCTGGTCCGGGCGTGTCCAGGGGATTCAGAAG